>CAUTXE010000001.1:0-84454 GCA_963542185.1 uncultured Candidatus Saccharibacteria bacterium
CAACTGAGCTAACGACCCAAAATTTGGCGGTGCTGATGGGGCACGATCCCACGACCTCTTGCGTGACAGGCAAGCATTCTAACCAGCTGAACTACAGCACCATAAGATTATTAAGTTAATCAATCAACTCGAAGCATCCGCTTACCCGATGTAAGTAACCTCTTCAAAGTTACCAAGGCATACACTAAAGTGTAAACATTGGATTTGCGAATCTACACCAGCTTCGGAATTGAACCGAATGCTCCGCTAAAGCGCGGTATTTTACCGTTAAACTATACCAGTTATTAGATTCGATTGATTAACTTAATATCCCTAATCAACATAAAGTATTATAATACACCTCAATACTAAAGTCAACTACTTTTGTCAAAATTTTTGAATTTCTTTTGCCCCTACCCGCAACGGATGAAATTCTAAGCGTCGATGATGCGGTTCATCTAGGACCGGGTTGTATTTGGTTACATAACTCTAAAACCATTTCAGACAAATCCTCTTTCAGTTTTAAGTAGGAAACCTTCTGAAAGATTTGAATATCTGGCTTTTAAGACCATTAGAATGTACCCCGTTGGTGGGATACATTGTAATGGCACCCCGTACAGTACTCGAAACTGTAGTCTATTGCTTAGAAGGCAATTGCTTTATCCTTTAAGCGAACGGGGCGTTAAAATTACGCAGCGGCGCGTAATTTACGAGAATATTCAGTGCGATTTTCACCGCGTTTAAAGCTCCAATCATTCACTTGAGTGAAGATTTGGAATTCTTCGTCTGTTAACTCGACGTATTCAGATTTCATTTTAGCTTTAGCTTGTTCTACTTTATCCTCTAATTCGTCAACTAATGCATCTAATTGAGCTTTACGAGATTGATAGAATGCTTTAGCTTCCACATCTTCGTCACTTAAGTAGTAATATAAGGTTTCTTCCACCATCTCTTGTTCGTTCGAGCGTTTAGAATAGGCTAATTGAGCATCAAAGTAATCTTTGTTTACTCGGTGATTTAACTCAACTAATTTACGATAAACTTCGTTGTCGCGACGAGCAGTTAAACAATCTTGTTCTGCGATGAATAAGTCAGCGGCTAAAATTTTCATATTTTGATCTCCTGTGATTACTGTGTGTATTCTTATCTCTTATGGGATGTGTTATAATACACCTAAAAGAGAAGGCAACCATCGTTTTGAAAATTTTTTGAATTTTTTACTGATCGGATCTGCTCGGATCAGGGAACTATTCAACGTCCGGCAACGCCAAAAATTCTTTGAACGGAATTGGTTCTAGTCCGAATTGACCCGGTTTGTTGAACGAAACCTCGCAGTTAGCGCCCTGCAATTTCATCATTACTAGCACGTCATATGCCTGATTTGCATCTTGCAAATTTCGCATCACCGCGTAAGTAATCAAAGTATCCCCAACCATCTTTGGTGGCTGGAATAATTTCTCAATTTGGTAGCCTTTGCTGAAAGCAAGGTCTACCGCGTTATCAAATTTGGTGAGTTGTTCTTCTGTAAAATCTAATTTCACTTTTGTTTTCATAATTGTTAATGGGTACTTAATATATTGTTTTAAAATTTTATACGCGTTTGTATTCTACAAAATATCCGGTAACCGGAAGATTGGTATACTCGTCAATATCAGAGAATCCGCTGTAAGCGACTCGCTCGAAACCTTCTTGGATGAAATTATCCGCAGTCCATCCGATATTCGAAATGATGAACGGATGTTGCGTATGCGCAGTTTCCCCGTTGCGCATGTAGCAAGCCCGATGAGTAGTCACATCACAATCAAATTCCGTCACATACCAAGTATCAATCTTATCGTATAGTTGATTAAGAATATGAACTCCGCCGATGACGATGATCTCGTCGGAGGCGTTATAAGTCTCCAAAGGTTCTAGGCTAGACCATAATTCAAGCTCTTGAGAGTTCGCTTTAGCGACAACTTCGAGTTTGCTAGCTAGCGCGTTGTTCGTCGTTAGGACAATATTCTTGCGATTTGGTAAGAGTTTGCCGGTTTCTTCGATTAACGCTCTCGCGGTATTCGCGCCCATCAATACCGTTTTACCTTTGGTAAGTTGTATAAACCAGCGCTTATCCAATTTGCTGTTGATGGGTTGATAGTAATTGGTATTCTCCCCACGGAGACCAATAATACCACGTCGATCTGTGCAGTATACTGCGGATAGTTTCATATTCAAACCCCCAGATTAGCGTTGGTTGGCTACATTAGCTTTATAGAAGTCCATTAATTTAACTTCTTCTTGAGCAGTTTTGGCTGTAGGCTCAACTGTTGAGAAAATGTAAGCAGTTGAGATAGCGCTTGCTAAGCAGATTGCGCCGATTACTGTGTATGCTAATTTTGTTAATGTATTCATTTTAATCTCCTGTAATTGCTGGGTTTAAATTGTGTTGATGTCTTATAAATCTATGAGGTGTATTATAAAGCATCCAAACCCGGATGGCAACCCCGTTATGCAAAAATTTTTAAATTTTTTTCAGAGTGGTTGTGTTTCTGTCACCGAAACTTGAAAGATTCATTTTCATTTTTTTCAAGAATTACACTTTAGTGTAGATTTTGAAGATATCGAAATGAATAATGTTAAGTTTTATTATAATAAAAACACTACAATCAAAAATTTCGATATCTTCGATTTTTACACTACCGCGTAAGTTTCGATAATTTCGAAATTTTTTTTTTTGAACCTTCAAAGTTTTGGTAACCGAAACTGTCGCATCTTCAAAATAAAAAAAATCCCCGCAATCGCGGAGATTTTTCAAATTTTACTTACCAGAAGAACCGAAACCACCGGAACCTCGTTGTTGAGACTCTTCATACTTCGCCCATTGCGAAGGATTGAGTTCTTCAAAGAAAATTTGAGGTTTTTTGTGAACTACTACCTGGGCAAAGTATTCGCCTTTGTTGATAGTTACCGGGTATTTGGTGTGGTTCATTACTTTTACCCCGAAGTCTCCAGTGTAACCGCCATCCACAATTCCCGAATGCAGCAACAGCGACTTCTTAAATCCCAGTGACGATCTTAAATGAATTTGCATATAATACGGTTGGTCTTCCGGAATAGAGAATCTTACGCCTACTGGCACCACGGCATCATTACCTGGAAGAATCTCTACGGTTTCGACTGCTGCGATATCGAAAGCCGCGGAAGTTCCGTTATAAGCGCAACGAGGTTCTTTCGCATCTGGGTGATCTTTGATCATTTTGATTGTTACGCGGTCTACCGCATTGTTTACTGGATACATCGCATTGTATAGACGCTTAGCCATCGCTAAAGCTTCTTCTGCATGTTCAACGGTTTTAAAGCAAGCCAAATTTTGGAAAGCAAAACCAGCTAAAGTATCCAAAGAATTCGCTTCCAGCGACCCAGTGCATACTACTCGATTGCCTACTACAAAGTATAATGGATTTTGATCCAATTGAATTTTAGCTTTTTGTAAAAGATGAATATCATCTAAATTGACGATGCTATCAAAATTGTAACTTAAATGATCAAAGAACTTACCGTTTACGGTAAAATTGAAAGTATTCTTATCGAACTTAACTTCTGGTTCTGGTTTCTCTAACCCAGCTCGGTAAAGAGTTAAAATAGCCGCTAAAGCGACTTGGTGTTGTGGTAACATTTGCATTTAGTTTCTCCTATAAAAATTAATTAAACAATCCAGCCCATTCGTCTATAACTTCTAAGGCATTAGTTGGGTTAGTTGGCTCCTTAGATTCAATCCCCGCACTACGCATCTTTTGATCTAACGCTTTCGCGTTTTCTTTATCGATTCGATGATGATCTTCCAAGATTTGTTCAACTTGTTGCTTGTTAGTCTCAAAAAGATCTTTCATTTCTTTTCGAGCTTCCAATGATTTTGGAATCTCCGGATCTTCGAATCTCATCAGTTCGTAATTTACCCGCATCGGGAAAGTTTCGGTTTTACCAGTATATCGATTCTTGGTAATCTTACAGATGATATCTCCCTTCTCTTTCATTTCTTCTGTTTGAAGTAAGAACATCAAGAAGTCTGCGGTCATTACACTACCCATAGAATCTGAAACCGCGGAGTTGTCTGCTTCTAAGTTGTTGGTGGCGCCGCGATTGAGCTGATTTGCGCTGACTATCGGGACACCTAAACGTTTCGCGCAGGCGCGGGTTTCTTCAGCAATCGATTTGATGTAGCTATACAGACCTGCTGATGGCGAAATAATATCAGATTTCATAATACCAACATAGTCCACAAATACAATATCGAAAGATAAGTTCTTTTCGTTTTTAAACGAATCTACTAAATTTTCGAGTTGTAACGGGCTAAAACTATTAGCAGGATAATCCTTAGACCAGAAAGTTCCGCAACCTTTCAATTTAGCATCATTTAACTTTTTGATAAACAAATCTTTGTTGAAGTGTCTAGGAACGAAGTCCGCAATTGGCATTTCTAACGTATTCGAGTGTACACGCTTCATCACCTCTTCCGCAGACATCTCTAAACTTACCAACAACACATTCTTCCCAGCTTTGATGAACCCAGAAATTAAATCCGTCATCATTAAAGATTTACCAACACCGGAAGGCGCCAAAATCAAATTCAAAGTTCCTGGCAAGAATCCAGGTCCTAATCTTTCGTTCAACGAATAATGTTGCGTCAGCAAACCAGTCGTTTCTTGTGAATAATAATCGATCACTGCAGTAGCATCACTGAACTCGATACCTAAGTCACTATCAATGTTAACTTTAGCTCGTTCATCTAAGATTTGCTCCGCTTTTCGTTTAAGATCGTCGTTTTTGGTTAACAATCCTTCACTACCAATCTCCAACGCCTTTAAGTATAACGCATCTTTAACAAACGATAAAGTTTCATCGCATAGTTTATCCGTGTTATACTTCGAAGTATCCAATTCTCCAATCTGTTGGATTTCTTGGAAAATTCGATTTCTTAAATCTTGATTTTGAGTGTCTTTGATAGACATTTCAAGGTCACCCAAACTCGGAGGTAGGGAATATTCCTTGTAATGTTTCTTAATAGAATTGAAGATATCTCTTCGCTCTTGCGAAAAGAATTCTGGTTTAAGAATACCCAGAACCTTTGAGAAATACTCTTTATTCACTGTCAGCGAACCTAAGAGAATTCTCTCAAATTTCTGTTCCGGGGTAATGGCGTTCGTAGACATTTATACTCCTGTATGTCTTAAACTGATTAGACGGTAATATGAATCTCACCGTTTTTGTAAACAAACAAATTCAAATCTGAAGATCTGTATTTCTTTTGATCAATCAAATTCAACAAGTCTTCAATTGTAACCGGAATTGGCGCATTTCTCAACTCAAAATTGAATTTAGAATGTGGACCCACGTAGATTTTGAAATCTTTAGTGATACAAAACGCTTTCAATAAAGAGGTATTGAGTAATCTTTCGAAACTTTCGCGATCGAAATGATCGAAGTTTGCTGCTTTAGTGCTAAAGTTCTTCTCGTAATCCGGACCATTATAGATCGTGATATCTACTCGAGTATTGTACTCGCGATAGCTCATTAAGAATTGATTATCGATCAAGATGTCAGATTCCTCGCCGTTGGCGATGTTTTTGATGAATTGGATTGCGCTTTTGTAGATTGGTGATTCCAAATTTACTGATTTAACAGAGTTCATAATAATCTCCTATGTTTGTTATCTTTATGTGGTGTATTATAATACATCTAAATTAAGAAATCAACTCCGGTTAACTGGTTTGCTTACTTTATTGAGATTATCATAAACAAACCATAAGCTCCACCAACACGCTAAGCAACCCAAAATGCCAATAATGGCAGTATGCCAATTGTAGATCTCAGGGTTACCGGGTTCCTTGAATAACAAGAAAATGTAAAGTTCGGTTAATCCGAAGCACACTAAAGATAGTACAAGACTTACACAAAGCGCCACAGTCCAAAAGATTTTATCTTGTTTCGCCGTCATTGCTTACTCCTTTAGTGTTGGGGGATGCTGGTATCGGTGTTATCCCATTGAAAGAATTCACCACGATAGCTTTGATTGGTAAGATTCTTGCGAAAGTCGATCATACTCCAGACTCCCCATAAGAAGGAACCTACTGCGAATACCGCAAACACCACAAAGATCGCTAGATATGGATCTAATTGAGTAAACCCGTAGACGGGATGCTGTGGTTCATTACAACCAGTTAAACCAGTTAACATTACCGCTAACGCGGAAAATTTAAGAATTTTGACCATTTTCTTTTCTCCAAAGTTTCAAATCTTCAGCAATCGATAAAACCACATCGATCAACCAGCCTAATAATAAGACCCCGAACGCAAACATCAAAGCCAGCGTAGCTAGGATCATCATAAGAATAATAGCGCTGAATTCAGCAAATAACATAATATTCTCCCGAAATTTAAAGTATGATGTATTATAGTATGTTTATTATAATAAATCAAATAATTTATAAAATAAATTTTTTGAAACTTTCGTGTTTCGGTGACCGAAACTTTAACGTTTAAATAAAAAAAATCTCTCACTACGGAGAGATCTTTTAATATCTTACGCCCTTATACTCTTACAATCTTGCATCCACAAAATCGCTAGAAGGTCTTGAAGGCAAGAATACTTCCGTGCATAAGTTGCTTGAACCGATATATTCATTCAACATACTTACCTTGTTCGCGTTATCGGTATGGAATAGGTAAATATTACCAGTTTCTGCTCTCTGTTTACAGAAAGATTTCCAAACTTCACGAGCTTTGATTTTCTTGGTGTTTGGATCTTGCAAGTATTTTTGGTAAGCTTTCTCAAACTCTTCGCCGTACAACCCATACAAATCTTCCGCTTCGTGTGGGCTTACTAACGCGATTTCTTCATCATTTTCCACTTTACGGATAAAGATATCATTCACTTTCAGTGCATATTTCAAACGTCTAGCACGATTTTCATCTGTACCGCCGTTAGATTTTAACACTAACAAATCTAAAATATCTTGATGATACCAAGGGTAGTAAATGCAAAGAGCTCCAGGTCTGGTACCACCTTGATTGAACGCGGTTACCGTAGCTTCAAATAATTTTAAGAATGGAACTGGGCCGGAGGTTACCCCATTGCTAATCAAACTTCCGCGAGCGCGGAGTTGTGAAATATCGATAGCCACTCCAGCGATGTTTTTAGACATTACGCCAAGTTTGTGATTGATGTCTAAAATACTATCTGTATGATCTCCTACAGTCATCAATACGCAACTTGAGGTCTGTGGACGGTTAGTCATCGCATTCACCATAATTGGAGTAGCTAACGTGAATTTATGTTGACTAATATTGTCATAGATTCGTTTACATTCTTTTAAACGAACTTCATCCGGTAAATTAGCCGTTAGGAACATCGCTACGCGCATATACGCAATTTGCGGAAGTTCTTTAATCGTACTGATAGATCCGTTAGCTGGATGTTTTACATCTCGTAAATTCAAGCAGTATTTCGAATGGAAAATCGCCGCGGCCTTGTAATTGAATTTTAGATCGCGTTCCGGTTTGAGGTAGTTGTTAAGCTCTTCAATCTCACTTTCGGTAAAAGTTTCCGGGAATTTGATATTTGAAGCTTCTTTAAGAATATCAAGATGCGGATATTTACCGCGATAATCTTTATTCTTAACTCCTTCCAAATATAGTATACCAGCATAATCCTCGAATTGCGGGCTTGCAGGAGTTATCCGACGACTAGCTACTCGCTCTAAAGCTGAGATCACTTCGCTCGTGCGAAGAGTTGTACCAATCTCTTCGAAGAAGTCACCAAGAATGGTATTTGCCGCGTCAGCGGGAATTCCAATTTTCGTAAGGAAGTTTAACATCTTCTCTTCATTGAAGTCTTCGATGCGGCCATCGCGCTTCATAAATTTGATTTCTTTAATTGTCTTTAACATATAATACTCCTAATCCATTATACTGCGCAAGCTACACATTCATCTTCAGTCTGCACTGATTTCTGAGTTTTCACATAATAGAGAGACTTAATACCGTGTTGCATCGCATAGGTATGCAAATCTGTGAATTCACGCAAGCTGTCCACTTTCTTGAAGTACAATGTGATGCTTTGCCCCTGATCCAGGTACTTCTGGCGAACTGCCGCGTTGGTTAATAATGCTTTTTGATCACAATCAAATGCAGATTTGTAGTGCAGGTGATTTTGGCGAAGATTTGGAGCCAAAGCTGGTAAATTCTTGGTACCTTCTTCTTTGTAAACTAAATCATGCACCGGCTCGGTAGATTCGGTAGCATTGATAGCTTTACCAGAACTCGCCGTTGGGGCGATCGCCATAACCTGCGCATTTCGGATACCGTATTGTTGGATTTCTTTACCGAGCTCATCCCAGCGTTTTAGTTTACCAGAACTTACGAAAGTTCTACCGTATTCGGTAAGCTCCCAAGCTTGCGGGAAATGTTTCAATGACATATGAACTGGGGTGAGTCCTTCTGCCCATTTTGTTTCTTTGAATCGGTTAAATGCTCCTAATTTCTTAGCTCGTAGCATACCGGCTTTGTACAGCTGATAGCTAAGATTGTCCATGAGCTCGTCTTGGAATTCTGCGGCGGCTTTCGAATCAATGACAATTTGGCGAGACGCCAATAAATTGGTTAAGTTGGTTAACCCAATTCCCATATACTTGTATTCATCGTTGGTGATTTGACCTTCTGTTACTGGGCAAATACCGAATTCGATCGCTAGATCTAATGCATCTACCGCGCATTGCGCAATTTCTTGCTGTTCTTCTGGCGTAGAATAATACCATTCATAGATGTTGATACTCGCCAAATTACAGAGAGCTACGTCTCCCGACGTACGCTCTGAATGGATTTTAATTTCGTTTTCCATTAGTTTCATTAGTTACTCCTAAAATTTAAATGGATGTTATTTAATTATAATAATCGCATCAATTCAAAACAACACGCTAAAGCGTTTAATTGTTTATCTTTCGCGGAAGATTGATAACTTTGATATTTCGCTAACGCGATGACTCCATTGATCAAAGCTTCTTGTTTGTCTCCGAAAATTAGCTCGATATGTTCACCTAAATACCCAAAGAGGTGATCGCAGGAACCCAATCCGTAAACTAAGGTTCTTACTTTGTTGATGTCTTTTTGTTTCATTAAAATCATCAATTCATCTAATTTGTTGGAATCCCCAACATAAGAATATTCGAACACTTTAGTTCCATCTTCTTTAGTATGCAACCCAGCCCCGAGAGCTCCAATCATTGATCGAATTTTAGGGAAGTTAGATTTGATTACTTTTAAAAGATCCTCTCTTTCATACTGGACATTTTCCGCGCCTAAAATATACTCTAAGCGATTAAGAATTGGTTTGGCGATTTGGGCTGGTCCAAAACTATTAAAATCATAAACTTCTAAACGATCCAGTAAAGGCTCAATGATGTTCTCTTTGAAGTTTCCGGTAAAGATAAAACGGGTTGTTGGAAAGCTATCAATAAAACCGCGGAAAGCCGCCTGACCTTCTTTGGAGAATCCATCAAACTCGTCCATTACTACAATTTTAACACAATCGCGTAAAGCTGTTTGACTGGCAAATTGTTGAATTCTTGTTCGTAGAACATCAATACCGCGCTCTAAAGAAGCGTTGATCCAAAGAGCTTCTGCGTTGAGTTCTCGCATTAAAACTTTGGCTAAGCTCGATTTACCGGTACCCGGTAATCTTGAGAATAATCCAAGATGGGGTAAATTCTTGCCTCCGTTTTGAATGTAAACTCTTAATTTATCTTTGATGTAATCCGGTAAGATCATTTCATCTAAAGTTTTCGGTCTGTATTTTTCATACCATACGGAACTATGAAACAGCGAATCATAACCGTCTACCGGTTTCGATGTTAGTTCGTCATCTAATTCATCCCACATCCTTTACTCCTACTATACAATTGTGTTTATGTTAAGTTAGATTATTATTATAATACAACCGACATTAATTATCAAGCAATAAAAATCTCCGCAATCGCGGAGATCTTAAGATTATGAAGGATTAAAGTTTTGGTCACCAAAACACCTAAAGAGATTCCACTAAAGTGTATTCAGATAGTAGTTGAGTCTCAAGCTCCGAAGATTCCAATAATTTGAAGTCGCTGGGATCTACATCATCCGGGTCGACGAATTTCGCGCTTACGCGTTCTTTTTCGATGCTGACCTGAATATTACCACCTTTAGTGCGCACAATAGCGAAGGTATTATCGAATTTTAACCAGATTGCTTTTGAGTTCAACGAGATAATCACTTCTTGGATTTTTGGCGGGCGTTTAGCATCTTCAAAGTGCTCTTGCACAAACTGATCATTAGCTAGGTACCAAATACTAGAATCCGGAATTAAGCCTGCGGCTAAAGCCACGGTTTGCTCAACATGTTCCTTACCTTTGGATTCAATCCAACCCAAAGCTCGTTTTTGAATAGTAGCATCATCTGTAGCTTTGCCATATTCATAGCTTAGCTTAACCGGGATACCCGCAATACTTCCTTTCTTCGCGATAGCACGAATACTAATGTTCGAAATGTCGGTGGGGATCTCAGTGGCAATACCACGTGAGCCTTTGATAGAGTCGACTTTTTGTTTTACGCTAACGGGGATGATTTCACCTTGTTTAACTAAACTATTAAACTTCTCGTTAAACTCCGCAATGTTCCCCTCTACCTGAAATTGACCAAAATCAAAAGATTTACGAACAAATAACAAATCCGCAGGATTCCATTTATCCCCTTGAACTTTACCATAGTCTAAACTTAATATCGCTGCCGCTTTAGCTTTTAGTTTATCCCAAACCTGCTTGTTGATTACCACGTAGTTGTCAATGTTACCGGAGATTGGGGTACCGGATCTAATATTTTTACCGATACGAATAAACGTGTCACCGTAACTCTCGTCATCCGCCACCGCATCAATGATTTTGTAAACCTGATCCCTGGAAACCCCTTGACAACGTTTAACAATATCTTCTAGGGATTTTGGATTGTTGATCAAATCGGAGAACTCTTTATAATTCGCTACATCCACTAAAGTGGCAACTGCGACTAAAGCTTCCATATTCTCCGCTGCTTGACCAGATTTGCGACCTCTTGGACGTTCAATCTTGTTGAACGCAACTGGAGTGTCATTGATTAAAACTTGCACATTAGCAGAGAATGGGTTAGTTCCTTTCTTAACGCCTAAAAGCTCTTTTGCGTGTTCCCATGTTTTAGTGTCGTTGACTAAAACTCGGGTGCTGTTAAAGAGAAATACTGCGTTTGGATGATCTTGCTTGAATTCCTCATATCGGATTTGCCCGCGGTATGCGGTAGAGTTCCAGTTGGTAGAATTTGACCAATTTGCCATTTGATTATCCTAAATTTGTTAAGTTTGTGAGATTAACAGACCACATTTGTTGAATGGTAGTCTTCTCGGTTTCTTTAATTTCTTGTTTAGTTTGCTTGATCTTCGCTTCCAGCGTTTGAACTTCTTCTTTGACCATTTTACCCATCGGAATTCTATGGAGGTAACCAAATCCTTCTTGCGAATCGTTTGGATCCTGGTAGAGTTCATTTTGCTTGAATAATTTATTCAAATCAGAAGCCTTTAATTTTTTGAAGTCGATTTTATTATTAATAACTTCTAAGATCAACCATAAGATAGATTGATCTTTACTCATTTTGATTTTGAGATTTTCCAAGATCAGGGCTTTACGTTTTTCGATATATCCTAATTTGATATCTACATATCGTTTTAGAATATCGAATGGATTTTCCGCTTCGAAAATCTTATTATTTTCATCCATACACGTAAAGTTTTCGGTTACCGAAGTTTGCAATTTGAATAATTTGATGACTTGTTCTTTGGTTAACGAAGTCTTCTTATCAAACGTCACTACAAATTTGAAGTTATCTCCGTCGGAGCAATCTTCATATTTTTTGAATTTTTTATCATCATCTAATTTATCTAATACCTGTAGGTAAGATCTTAAATCGCTACCATAAGGAATATCCAAGATGGTGACTACATTTTTATCAATAGCAAAATTTGAAGTGAACAACCATTTGAAAGCTTGTGGATTTTCCGGATCTCTTTCTACTTTACCGTTGAAGTTTCCAATAAAAGGTTTAACTTTGTTGATCAATTCGAGAGCTTTATAATCACCGGATTCTAAGAATACGTTGATGCATTGAACAATTGAATCTACTGGGCGGGCTAGGATATTTTGAGCAAAACCAGAACTTACCCCTTTACTTCCATTTACTAGTAAAATGGGAAGCTCTGGAATAAAGTACATCGGTTCGATTTTGGTCCCTTCGAAAGTTTGGGCTACCAATAAAGGTTTGTCGATATCTAGGAAAATTTCGCGTAAGCGATTATTCCCCGCTGCGAAGATATAACGGCTGGCCGAAGCCTCCGGAATAGCGCGAGTACCAAAGTTACCTTTGCGTTTTAATAATGGAATTTGGTTAGTAGTTAAGTAATCTTGACCTAAGGTCACTACTACTCCATCTAAACTCCCGTGAAGATAATCCGCATATTCTGCCGCTTTGGAAGATAATTGAGATACTTTAGTCAATTCAGTAATCTTCTTGTCTAATACAGTATGAATCACTTTACGACTTGCATTCTTTAGTCCATCGACTAAACTGGCAATTTTTCGTAAGTTATCATAACTTGCTTGGTTAACGTAATCCTGCTCGAAGAAGCGAACTGCGTTGATGATATTAGATTTCGACATTTGGTGAATTCTCCTGCATTCTGAGATACCTAATAAATAAATGTATTGTGTAATTAATATAATAACTATAACAAAAGAAATATCTCGTCAATTCGCTCCTAAATTGATGAGACCTTCAAGAGGATCGAGTGCTCCTATCGATCCTCTTTTTTTTACCTTTGCGGTATTATAATGTACCTTTAATGTAAAGTCAACCGCTAAATACTCGCAATACTAAAATTGTTCGCTAAGATCATATCTTTACGTTTTTGACTGTCGTCGCCTAACCAAGCATCCAGCATCGCTGGGAAATTTGGATCTTCTAAGCTTACTGGTTTTAGGATAGTATCTAATCCGTCTTTCTCAATCACCGTAGCGATATCGCTAGGATCTAAGGTACCCAGACCTTTAAAATACATCAACGTTTCACCGGATTTGAGATCTACCGATCCCTCGATATCGAAAGTCCATCTTACTAATTTGCCATCTTTCATAGCTCCTTTAACTGGAGTTTGCAAGAAGTATACGCGTTCGCGTAGTTCCGGAAGAAACTGGGTTATGAAGCCTAAAAGTAAGCCGCGGATATGGAAGCCGTCTAAATCCTGGTCACTACTGATTACGATCTTCTTGAAATCATTCTGATGGATAATAGCTAGTAGTTCACTCAATTCTTTATTTGCGGCGACTTTTTGAGCGCTCGATTTATACGCGTTTAAGGGTTTCCCTTTCAATGCGTAGTATGCGATTCCTTTACGGCCTAAAGCTGGTACCAAACCACCCATCGCGGAGTCCCCCTCCACTAACATTAAGATTTCTCGATCTCCTTGTGCGTCTAAGAACTTATCAGATTTGATTTTGGTCTTTTTCGCATCTTTGATAGCTTTCTTCTCTACGCGGAGCTCACGAGCTTGAGTAGTCGCTTTGATGAAGTCTTTAATCTGTTTAGATTTCTTTACTTTTTGAACTAGCGAGTTTAGGTCACCAAGATAGTCGCGAGTTTCTTTTGTGGAGTTGGTGATCTTCTCTTTAGTTTGAGAATTGAATCGTAAGTTCTTCCAACCTCGCCCGATAAAGACAATTTGTAAAGTATTCAACACATCCGCTCTTGTACAGTTAAGGCCTTTTGTCTCCGACAATTCTTTAACAATTTCTTGCAAGATAAGATCGATATGACTACCGCCATCCGGGGTATTCAAACCGTTTACTACACTAAAATGACTAGTTTTTTCGCTGTTAGCGATAACTAGTACTTGGTAATCTTTCGTAGAATGTTCAACGAACGGAGTTTCTTCCGTGGTGAACAAACTTGCGATTTTCTTCGGAGTTTTGATTCTCTTGCCGTCGAAGTAAAATTTGATATCCGGATAAGTTAATGATAATACTACTAATCTAGTACGAATTACATCTTTGACATCTTCGCTAATTTCAGCCAAGCTGAATTTTGCGAGATCCGGCCAGAATGTGATAGAAGTACCGGGTTCTGATTTCTTATATTGGATGTCGCAACCGTGCAATAATGCGTTATCGCGCCATTCTACTTTCGTAGTAGTGTCTTGAGTTTTGGTGACACAAACAAAGCGCTTACTAAAACAGTTAGTAGCAAAAGCTCCAACCCCGTTGGTACCCATTTGTCCTAAGTTATCTTCATCATTGAAGTTACTACCTGCTCGAGCATTCCCCAAAGCAATCACTACTGGCAAATCTTCGAAGACTTCGCGTTTCGCAACACCACCGTCTCTTGCCATTTTTTTGAATTTTTCCGGTATCGGGAAACCGGTAGAGTCATCTTGTACTTCTACTTTATCTTCAGAAAGTTTTACTTTAATAGTGGAACCTTTGCCGGTTTTGATGATGACGTCAACAGAGTTATCAATCACCTCGTTGATGATTTTGATTAATCCTGGTGCATACGTTAATTGCTTAGTTTGAAGTTTTGGCTCCTCAAATACATTTTCAAAGATAGCAGTTTCGTGCTGTTCATTACTCACAGAACCAATGTACATGCTTGGACGATGAACAATATGTTCCCGATCTGATAATTTCTTAATCTCAAATTTTTCTTTTGACATGGTTATACTCCTAATGTGATTTGAATGTATTATAATATAACTAAAATTAAAAATCAACCCTTAAAGTTTCGGTGACCGAAACTCTTACACTTCGAAAATAAAAAAAATCTCTCACTACGGAGAGATCTTTTAATTTTATACTTCGATTTCAAACTTAGATCCAAATTCACTTTCTAAGTAACTTTGGAAGGCTTGCCCTACGGTCAAAGCGGAAGGGTGTTCGACGTTCATTTGGAGAGTCTCAATCTTAAGAAGTTTAAGTTCCTCTACTTCCATTGTCTCCGCTTCTTCGATTGGCCCCGCGTACCGTGGAATTTCTAAAAATCGAACTTTGTCATCTTTGACTAAGCGTTTAAGTTTGTTAACTGTTTTGGTTTCGTAGAGTTCTTTCGTCTCTACCTGTGTTTTTAGCACACTCGCGTTTTTAACCTCTTTGGTATTATCAACTGATAAAGTAGAACGAACTTCGAAATTATCCGGTTTAGCGATAGATAACGCGGTAAACAATACCGCTTTTTCAATTACGCTATTACAACAAAGGAACAAAATCATACGAAATCCTCCTGCGATAACTCTAAGCCATCGGCTAATTTCTTAAATGCTTTGATGTTTTGGATCGCTAAAGTCGGATTGATTTTAGCAATCTGAGCAAATCCTAAATCACCTACAATTTCCTGATTTGCATGATCTAAGCGGATACCGCTAGCGGCTTGCATAATCGGAGAAATAGAGATAACGTAGTCCACTTTAATATCGCCGTTTTCGATATCATAGAAAAGCTTTTCGTTCGTTTCGCGTTTACTAGAATCTAAAAGAGCAATCTCCGCACCGAAAAGTGCTCGGTTTAAACCGTTCAGCTTTTTGATTACGCTATAATGCTCTGGGTTAAAGAACACAATAGCTCTATCGTTTCCAACTCGATCAACGAACTCTAACGCGCCTTTGAATGCGCTGGTTGTGTTACAAGGTTGGCCACCAAAGGCGACTTTATCAAAAATAGAAGCGAATTTCAAGTCGATATTAACCGGAATGAACTGACCGTAACATTTCAGATATCTTAACCAAAACTTTTGATCTTCTACTTCTTGCATGTTAGTGAAATCTACGAAAACTTCGCGATTACCGTCAATTTCACCCGCTTTAGTAATTTGCGTTTCGCAAGCAGTTAAGTAATCGAAGTGGTTAAACAAGCTAGCATCGAAATAATCTACATCCTGTAGAGGTTCTACAGATTCCACTAAGGATGTAGGAGTTTTGAAACCTAATTTAAATTGCATAATCAAAACTCCTTAGAAATTACACTGCCGTGTGGGCTGTTGGGATAACGATAGTAGCTTCTTCGCTTTGAAGAATGGCACGGAACGTGCTAGCCTTCTCAGAGAAGACCAAACTTAAGTTAAATTCGTTACCTAATTTACCAAAGAAACTTGCATCTACCACTACCGAGCAATCTTTTGAAGATTCCCCTTGGATTTTGAATTTATATGAGTTTGATGATGACATCAAAACATCCACATCTTTAACTATAAATTCAATTTCCCCGTTACGAGAATGAATAACCACTTTAGAATTCGCAATCGCCGCTGACGCGGTTTTAATGCGATTGATAGTATCTTTAGTAATAGTAGCGTTCAATGTTGGATTTACTGCTAATGTTTGAGTTACTGCTCGTTCAATGTCAATATCTTGAAGATTTTGAATCAAGCGGATGTCCGAAGTCACGAATTTTGCATCACCAGTAACATCTTTGATTTTTAATGTTGCATCATCCAAAGTAATTTCCGGTTCTTCGAAAAGTGAGATTACTCGTTGGAAGTTCGAAATATTGTCGTAGAAACCAACATCTTTCGCATCCGGAGTCTCGGATTCTACCATACCGAAGAATGTTTTTGATGCATCCGTAAAGTAAGTTTTACCGTTCTTTACGATTGCGGTTTCTGTAAAACGTCCAATAACGTTCAATGAATCTAAAAATTTCAATTTGTACTCCTATAAAATAATACTGTTGAATATTATAATAATACAATTACTATAAAAATTCTACCAATTCTACTAATAAAGTTTTAATTCGTTAACGTTTAAACGCTTCTTCGAAGATTTTATCGAAATCTGGTACATCCGGTTTGTTAGGTTTTTGGAATTCACCAGGAATTTTAACACCTTGCTTACGCAAAGATTCCAAGATTTGCTCACCTAACTTTTGAGATTCGGTTTTTTGTTCCACAATTTTGCTCCTATTGTTTTACTAATATTTGAAATTACGATTATTTTACGCTTGGCGCGTAAAATTTTCAACCTAATTGCTAGTTTTATTACCTTCGCGCGCTTGTTTTAGTTGCTGAACGGCTTGATCGATCAAGCCGGATTGGATCTCTCGCTCAAACGGTAGCATAGAATCTACGTCTAATTTGGTAAATCCATTAATGACTAATTTGTGATAAACTTGGTACATTGCCGCAATAGAGTGAGTACTCAAAGATTTCACCACAAACTGACGATCTACATTAACCAAATTCTCAAAACCACACAAAACGCATCTACTGGTCATAGTATGTTTAAACTTTGGAAATCTCGCTTTCAGCGACAACGTCAAATCCTTAACATCTTCCATATTTTTGAGATTTGGTCTTTGCTCGAAGTAGTCAAATACATCCGACATTTTGATGTTTTCAAGATCTAAGTTTAGGTCACTTAAATCTTTAAGCTTGGCATCTCGAAATCTTTCGATCTTATCAAACAAGCTAAAGTCCAACATATCTTCCAACATAATGACGGATTCAGTTACCCGATTACATTTTGGACATTTATACTTTAATAAGCAATCTCCACCGTTTGAGATTTCGCGTACTTTCAGCAGGCAAGCTAATTTCAAATCTTCCGGGAGATTCTCCGGTACCCCGTATAACTTGCAAATATGCGCAAACGCAATATCTTCATCCTCTTGGATAGCTTGCGCTTCTAACGCGGCCTTTTCAATCTGGGAAGAGATTGGAGAAAGCTTAACACTTTCTCCGCTCGCCAAAATTTTAAAATCAACTTCTAAGTTTAAAGTTGGGTTCATACAATCCCCTTAACAACAACGACCATCATCTTTGTGGATATGATCGAACAATTGGACTTTAGTCCACCGGGTTGATTTTTGAGATCTTTCGATTTCAGAATCTTCGGCTTCAACCAAAGCTTCCAAAACTTGGATCTTGCAAGGATTTTGCGATTTCGCGTAGTTTGCATCCAATCCGAAAGTCACCGCATAGAACATATCCACTAATTGATAGACTCGCTCTTTGAGCTTTTCAAGATCTTCAAATTTTGCAAGATTATCTTTTAGATAGTGTTGCAATTTATGATTTAATGTCGGTTCCTCAATGATAGTACTTACATTAAAGATTCTCGGTTCCAGGATCTTCACGTTTTTGATTTTATCCTGGTAACAGAGATTGCGATCAGCAAATTCTCGGATTTCTTGTAGAATTGCACTGCTAGCGTCTACTACGAATTCTTCCTCGGTAAGTTTATGATCTACCTGATATCGATAAGCAACAAATTCTGCAAGCTCTTGCAAACTTAGACCTCTAAATTTTGCAAAATTTTGCATGAGTTGAGTCAAAGTAAATCTCAACAAATCCGGAGTAATCTCCACGTAATCTTTTACCAAAGGAAATAGGATATCATCACCATACCCCTTCATATCGTTAGGTCTTACTAACAGAGTTAAAGACATAGAATCATCCGTTTTCTCCGAATATTGACGGAAGTCAGTAATCGGGTAGAACACAGCTTCTCCCGTTTCGTTCGGGAGAATGATGTAGTCTCGTTCCTGGTGAACTCCAAATTCACTCGTATAAGATTCGAAGAATTCGCGATCACCAGAACCTTTGATGTTCAACAATAATTGCGAACCCGCAAAGAGTTCATTGTAATCGACTCCTAGCGGTGTTGGTGTTTCGTTATCTAATCTTGCGATGATGACGGTTTTGGTAAACGCCAAACAAGCCAGCTCATTCTTAGGATCGAAACACACCAATTTTTGATAGCTTGGAACTGGTTTGAAATATTCTAACTGATCTTTCAAATACAAATTTTTGATATCGTAGATCTTCGGTTGATGACGCTCGTTATACAAACGATAGCGATCATACAACAAAGGCACTAAAGCGCTCAAATCTTGGGTATCCCAAAGACTGAGAATGCTTAGATCGTTTTGTCGTTGATCGATTACCTTGTTAATAAAGTCCACTACGGTACTTGCCAACATATAAGTATTCGAACCTTTGTTGGTTTGGAATCCTTTTAGGTTTAGCATTCCAAGCAAGGTCTCTAAATCCTTCTGTTGAGATTTTTGCTTGTCTTTAGTTTTGATATTATCTCTGTAGGAATTAGCCATTAGAGGTCTCCTAGCATCATCTCTTTTGGAATTTCTGGTTTTGGTTCTGTTTTGGTAACTTTAGCTTTAACTGCTTTTGGGATTGGGTTATTATCTGCAAATTTTATCGTAAACGATACTTCTTGCACACCGGAGAGCTTGAGTTGCTCAACCAGATCGGTAATGTTTAAATTCATTTGATACTCCTTCTATAATTTTATGTTATTATAGATTACTTATAATATAACTTCAACTTTTTGAATATTTCAGGTTTCGGTGACCGAAATATGAAAGTTTCAAAAAAAAATCTCGCGACTTTGACATCCCGAGATTCTGATTGTGATGTATTATAACTTAATAACCATCATCTTATTCTTTGTTGGCTTGATAAACCGGATAGTAAGTATTTCCCTCATCGATTTCCTGTTTGATCTTATCAAACTCCGCTTGGACATCCGTAGCGGACATATCGAATACGCGATCAATTACGGTTTCTGCACTGAACAATTTACCAATTAAAGGTTTTGCAGTTTCGTAAAGATCTAATGCTTTCTCAAAATCCTCTTTAACTTTAGCCTTCTCATACCAAGCTTCGTAGTTCAACGAGATGTAAGTATCGTTAATATACTCTTCCGGAACCTGTTTATCTCGTAGAATTTGACGAAACATCTCCGTGAAAACATTTGAGTAAACGAATCTTACGCGATCTAAGAAGTTAACAAATCTCAATTCATCCACTTCGATGGAGTTCGCGGTGTAATCGTAACTCGCTTCGCTTTCGAAAATTCGGCGCAACGGGATAAACATACTTTGATAGAGTTTCTTATTAAAGTACATGATATCATCCAAGCTATCTTGGAAGTTGCCTGCCTCATCGATGGTCTCTACTGTGGTACCTTTACTTCCGGAGCGGTTAGCAAACCAATAATCTTCTACGATTCCGGTAGGTTCGTTATTGGTGCTTACGATTTTTCCGCTAGTAGCATCATATCGTTTCTTATACTTGAACTTCGTTTGAAGATCTTGCATATACGCTAAAGCGCGATTTTGCGGTAAGTTAGAGATATCCACATTGAATACTCGTCGAGCTACCGAACGTCTAAAACGCATTGGGATCAGCATATCTTGCAGAGCTTGCAATTGGTTTGCGTATTTGAATGCATACAATAAGAAACCGTGGCGCGCCCCGGTCACATCAAAAAGCCCAAAGTCACTTTGGATTACCTGCTCTGGTTTTAGTTCCATTTTATTTGAACGACCTGCTTGATAGTAGGTAACCCCATCCTGTTCAACTACTTTTAAAGGATCGATTGGAATGAATACCCGAATTTTGTTTGAACTATCTTGGTTCTCTGATGATTCTCCATCACTTAAGCCTTTAGGATCGCGGATGGCTTTACCAGTTTTCTTATCAAAACGAGTTTTAACACCGTCCTTCGTTACCGAAAGCGGTTCATAGAAATCGTTTGCGGATTCGATCAAATATTCCACATCCTTTTCGGTGATGCGATCTGGGTTGATAAACGCGGTTTTTGATTTCCAATGGACCATAGATTCGTTCAACAAGGTACCGGACATCCCGTGAAGGTGATTCATATTTTTAGCGTTTGCTTTTTCTTTGCCTATGAATTTGCTAGCGTCGATCGCTAAGCTTAAAACACACATACGCCCGTCGATATACGCTTGCTTTAAGAAGTTGAAAGTAATCAAAGCATCCGGAGTTTTGATGCCGTTGATCACCACAAAAGGTTTCTTTTTGAACTCATTAAAGATCTCGTTAACCATTTCGAAATTTTTATCGTCTTCCCCTTCAGTTTCTAACACTAACGGATCATCTTTAAGGAAAAGATCACGCATAATCTCTTCAATACCAATTGCTACTTCCGGGTATAAAGAAATGGCACGTTGGTGCATAATGTAAGATTTTTCGACTTCTTGTAATCCTGGATTTCCGTAAGCTCGGGTGAATACGCCACCGACATCCCAGAAACTATCACCAATAAAATTGCCTTCGCCACCAATAGCTCCACCCAATCCGAAACTCGGATTACCTTGGAAACCTATGGTAGAATCATAACCAAAACCTGGCATACTGCCACCTAACGAACCAGTAAAATCTTCGTTAAGCGAATTTTGTTCTTTAGCTTCGGGTTTGTCGGTACCCGCGACCGCGAAATCTGTCGGCTCTTTTAAACCGAATAACTTTTGAAATAATCCCAACTTGAACTCCCGTTAGGTTAGAATGTAATGAATAATGTATAAAGTAATTTACATATTTATATTATAAAATTCGTTAAAAAAATTTTTTAAGAGGTTCAAAGTTTCGGTCACCGAAACTCAACAACTTCAAAATAAAAAAAAATCTCTCAATACGGAGAGATCTTTTATTATAATTTAAGTTATTAACGTCTCAAATCTTCGCGTTGCATCACGGTTGCGATGCTTTCGAAGCCGGTGTTGGTTACGCGTAAGCGAATATACTCAGCAACTCCGGTAGGAAGAATGTAAACGTCTACGATCAATTCGTTATTAGCCATAGTTTCCAGTGAGTTGTTGCGATCACTACAATCTACATAGAAATCTTGCAAGCCGCCTTCCGCTTTGAATGAGTTCAACATCGGAGATAATGAACTTACTACACCTTGCATTACGTAATGATTGATGTTCTCCATCACGAATTGACGCAATACGGAAGAAGCGTTTTGGACAATCGCGTTAGTCATTGAGCGAACGTGCCAGCTAATGAAAGGATCTTCCATTTCTGCTAAAGTGCGGTTACCCCAAACTACGTTTCCAACACCATTCATAGCAACAATTGGGTTAATGTTGTGACTATACAGGATATCGCGATGCGCTTGTGAAGGATTGAAGATTAGGCGAACGCCTGGTTTCAATACCCCGCGACGAACACCAGCACTTGCTTTATGAGCGCCGTGTTTATCGTTGGTTTCGCAGCGAACACCAGCTAAGTCGCCTGCTACGTTAATCAAACGATGTTTATTGTTGTAAGTATCATAAGTAGCAAGATAGTTACCACCAATAACTGCGTTATCATATTTCAATACCATAGCATTTACAGTTTGGGCTTGGTTACCACAACAAGCTGAACCATCTACGATATGCATACTTTCGCGCCAATCGACCATTGCATCGATCATATGAATTGGATTTTTGCTAGCGAACAAATTGTAAGGCGCCCCAACAATTGCAGTTACCGTTCCACGAGCTCTTGCTAAATTCACAGCACTTAAACCTTCATCCATTTCATTGGCAATGACTACATCAAATTTGTAAGTATCTTGATCTTCGAAAACTTTATAAGCGTTCTCAATATCGGTTACCGTAACTTCAGCATCTAATCCACCTAAAAGTTGTAATGGGCGATTGATATCTCTTGCGCTAAACGCAGTAGACCATAATGTACCAATACCGCGACGCGCAAAGATGTAGTTTGATTTTAGATTAATTTCATCTACAATGAAGCTTCCTTTGCTTGAACGATTTTCGGTACCTACGAATTGTTCAACTACTTGGCCATCCAAAGCTACTAAAACCCCCACATTTCCAGCGGTAACTGGTTGACGGAACGCTTGGTCTACAACCACACCATCAAACGCCAATTTCGCCGAAGTTAAATCTGCCGCGGAGTAGTTAACTTTGAAATCTTCCGGTTTTACGATAGCGATTTGAACACTGTTACCCCAAGAACCTGGAGATCTTGCCCAGAAGCTCATTGGAGAGTTCACATCATTCCAAGCATAAGAATCACTGTAAAGATCGAAAGCATCCGGAGATTCGATGAACGCTTCGTTGGCTACGGTACCTACCGGATCTGATGTCGGAGTTGAATTGAATTTTGATAGGGTTGGCATTTCTACTGATGCGTTAGTTGCACCAGATAAACGCATTAATTGATCATCTTTGAAAACGTCAAATTTTAATTTTGGAACAAACACGAAATTATCCACGTCTAAAACGGTATAGATAGCTCCATTGTTCGCATTGTCTCCGGAAATGGTAAAGCGATCAAATTTTTTGAAAACTTTCTTGATACGATCGATGTCACCTTTCTTGAACCCGAAAGGATTTTTACCAGCTAGTTCGAATGATTTGATAGAAACGTCAACGGTAACATCAACATCCACACCAACGTCAGCGCAAGCATCGAAAGTATGATCTAAGTTTGCTGCGCGGGAAACGAAGATACCTGGATGATATTCTAAGAATCGCGCAACTTGGAAGAAATCGTTATAGTTGAGATCGTTCGGGGTACCGAAATGGGTCTCAAGTTCACGAATGTCGGTGATCGGTAAAGCATAACCTACCGGTCCTTTGCTAAATTTACCAGCGAATGCAGCTCGGATAGCAGAAGGGTTACGTCTTGCAAAACGTAACGCTCTTTCTTCCCCGTAAACGCCTGGAGATTTATATGCCATTGTTTTAACCTCTTTTTTTGTACGTACTTAAGTTAATATGTAAAGTTATTAATATTTAATACATTAAGAGTTTAACAAATTTTGGCAATTTTACGATCGAAAGCTTTGCATAAACTTCGCAGTTTCGCGATCTGCTTTGAGCTGATAGATTCTATCTAAAATGATATTATGGGTTAAAACTTTCGGTAACCGATCTTGTTCAACAAAACTTAACACTCCAGATTTTTGCATTTGATCGAATTCCTTTTGGTAATCTTCCGAGGTGATGGTCTTATCTACTGCGTTGAACTCCTCTTCGGTTACCCGACCATTCATCATCGCGATTTCCAATCGAGTTTTGCCGCGCTTAGCTAAAGCTTGTTGTTTGCGAAGTTCTTTGGCTTCTTCTTTTTGGATTAGTTTTTGTTGTTTCTTCATTTCGCGCTCCTTGAGTTTTTCTTGTTGTTTGCGTTCACGCAAGATCGCTCGTTTTACTCGAGTAAAAATAATCTTATCTTCGAATAAACATAAAGAACTTAACAATCTCAATTCCCCGGAAATTTCGCAACGGTAATACATCGCCATTCTTAAACGCATTACGCGATTGCGTAGTTCTTTGTAGGCATTCGGGAATTGTTCCGGGTCGGTATGTTCTAATTGCCCTACTACATCAAAATAGTATAATACCGTTTCGCGGTCGCATACTAAAATTGGAACCGCTTGCCCATCAATGTGTAAGAAATCCGGTGTTACATTAAAATTCATACCTAAAATCCCCATTTTACCACATTGCAGCTTACTGAAAGCCCATATTTTTCTAGTTCTTTACACACATAATCTGAGCCTAGAATACGCAATTCGAATTCTCCGCGTTCCGCGGCTTCTTCGACAGCTTTTAGGATTTGTTCGACCATAACTTTAGTGGCTTTTTGTTTCATTCGCTCTTTGAAAGAGGCATCCGGTTCTGCTGGTTCCGCGGTTGTCTGCATTTGTTTTACCAATTCGAGTAATTTAGATTTCGCTTCTTTTTGATCTTCCGGTTTAGTATTTTGGATAGTGCGCGCATTATTGTTAATACGAATTGGCATCATTTCGCACATAAACACTTCATCTTCATTGATGTTTACATCGTATACTTGGCGGCTTACGGCACACCACGCATGATCGAAATTATCTTCGTAGAAGCAACTTCCTACAATAATGCGATCTGTTACTCGTTTGATCAATTTTACTTTACAAGAAGCGTCACCGTAGGTGCAGTTTTCTAAAACTTTAAATTGATTGCCATCCTGGTCTTCCCAGACATCCCCTTTGAAGTAACGGACTTCTTTGAATTGCTTAACGGCTTGCGGATCGAAAAGAGCTAGATCAACCGTGGTAAGCACATCACTGAAATCTTCACTGAATCTACGCGCTTTTCGCGTAGCCTCACCAGTATAAACCCATTGCGTATCCCCAACATGTGCAAAACCAAAGTAACCTTCATAAGCAGAAGGCGTGGTTTTAGTAATCTCTGCAATTGCGCGTTTAACCGCTTTTAAGCGATATGGCATCTCACACGGGTACGAATCCACATCAATAACTTCATAAACGTTACCTTTTAAATCTTGTACGTAATCACCTTGTTTGAATTTTGTCATAATTTGAATCTCCTGATTAACTTAATGAGTGTATTATAATACATCTAAAACAAAAACACAACCGTTAAAAAAAAATTTTTCTGAGTTGTTGAGTTTCGGTTACCAAAACTTTGACACTTCAAAATAAAAAAAATCTCCAAAACTTACACTGAAGTGTAGATCTTGGAGATCTTTTGATCTTTAAATTTTTTAAGGTTAACCCACTAACCCACTAACACCGGAGCTGGGTCTACCCATTTTTCTTGGAGCTCTTCCATCAATTTTTCAATATCAGCTTGAGCTTCACTAATTAAGCGATCATAGTTGATGGTAGCTCCACCTACTAAACTTTGTGAGTATTTACCAACAATTTGGCCCCAAAGTAATTGACTTTTCGCTTTAGCGAAATCTTTCACCCAACTTTCGTTAAAGATCAAATCGAATTCTTCATCTACGTGATATCTTGCTTGACCTTTAATAATAAGAATAGATTGATTTATATCCCCTAGAATTCTACAAGTTCGTTTAATCGAATCCCATTTGAAAGGGATGCAAGTTTTACCATTCTGGTAAGTTACTTGCGTAACCTCATCCCAATCAATGAATCTAAAACTGTAAGTTTCCGGGTGTCTTAAATCCACTTCAACTAACTCAGCAGTCTCAAAGAAACCGTAAACCACATCCGTGTAAGTTTTTACGGTGTCTCTAATAATTTGATGAATATGCTCGTCGGTAAGTTCAACTTGGATTACTGGTTCCCCTAACATCAAACGAATGTATTTGACCAACTGATTAGCGTTAGAAATTTCTCCATAAATGTTAGGACTTAGAAACGCGGTATCGTTCGGATTGTACAAATATGGTTGCATTAGAAATCCCACTTATTTGCTAAAATATTAGCATCAATTTTAGGTTTTAAATCATAAAACACTACGGTTTTGATAATAAGATTCGGTTCAATTTCATGTTTTCGAGCTATGTTTTTCAGACACTTTTCGAAATCTGAACATTTTAGACTTTCTTTGAGAATGAGATCACGGCATTCTTCTAAATCACCCAACATGCTCTCGTCTACGAGAGAGCTTAGGACACCCGCCGGAACATCTTCATCGGAAACCTCTTTGTTATGTTGGTGATATTCCCCATAGATAATGTTACGTGTGACTTGAGTAAGATATGCGAAAGCATTAACCCGGTTACCGGAAATATCAGACTTTTTCAACGGGTCAAAATTCTCACGATACCGAACCCATCGCTCAAAGGTTAAAGATCCCAATTCATCTTCGCTTAAATGGCTGTTGCGCCCAAAAGTGCGTAAACATCTACGACTTAACAATAAGATTAATTCATAAGCCCTAGCCACTTCATGTTGTGTCGGTTCGACATAAGGTGAAACTTCTAATGCTTTCTTAAAGTTTTCTTGAACTAAAGGATTTGATTTATTTCCTTTGAATTCTTTCATATACTTTTTATAATTTTGGTAAGCTTCATCGAAAATTTTACGAGCTTCCTCTGTGCACTCACGTGCTGGTTCCCCGAAATTTCGACAGTTGCGACCAATTGAAAGCATTAGGGCGAGCTCATGTTCATTAATATATTCACTCGCCATTTGATTAACCCTCGTTTGCTCTTAATGTCGCTTTTGCAGGACGACCGCGACGCGCAGGTTTGCCTTTCGACGCCTCCGCCAGATCAATTAACGCTTGGTCTTTTAAAGAAACTTCAATCTGTTTAAGATCGTGCGAATGATTATCGCAATCTGGCTGAACTTCAAATTTCTCAGAGCATTCTAATTTCTGCTCGATGCAATCTACCGGTTTGCATGCTGGTTCTTCTGGCTTTGGTTCTTCGTACCAAACTTCGATGAATCCACGGCGAATAAGACCTTGCATCTTACCTTGGAACTCGCGATTAATATCTCGCTCTTCTAAAAAGTCCCCTTCAAAAACATTTTGACCATTTAAAACAAAATCCTTACGGATACGAATTTTCTTATGGATAGGTTTTGCACATTTTGACATCTAATTTTACTCCTACTGCAATCCCTGACAGATCTACCAATCCATCAAAGATCCTAATTGTTGTTCACTAATATATTTATTAGAAATCAAATCCGGCAAATTCGTACCCTGTAATTTTAACCCTTCCACTAACTTGGTAGCCGGATTGCTTACATTATTAGAATCATCTTGATATTCCGAAATTATCTGCTCGCGCAGAGCCATTGGGATACCTTCTTCTAATACAAGCTGTCTATTGCGATAATAGTTTTTGCGGTAGCAAGGATCTAAATCTAGGAAATTTTCTAAACTACCTACTTCTGCAATTCGCTTCTTCAGGGTAGCTAAACCAAATTTCTCGCGTTCAAATACTCCACCAAAAGCTTCAAAGTCATCGTAGTTGAAGTAACTTGAGCTAAAGCTCCAAGCATCTTCATCTTCTTCGATTAATCCGGATTCTACCAAATATTCGCGAACTCCCGGTTTGAACTCTTTGAAGTCTACGATTCTTGGAACATTATCCGCGGTATCCCCGAGACAAACGTGTTCTAATAACCACTCTTGCATCCCGTTTTCGACATCTCCGGTTTTATCGTCTACGCGAAGAATTTTATTGGTCATCCAACTATATTGCTTAATTAAAGGATTATCCTGCAATTGAATAAAGTCTTTATCGGGAGATAAGATCATTACCGGTTCCCCTTTATTCGCAGCATCTCTAGCAAGCACTAAAATCAAATCGTCCGCTTCGCAGTGATCCACATCTACCACTTTGAATAGAGTTTTAGCCTGGGAAGCTTTTAAAGCTTTTACAAAATTGTCAAATAGGATGTATGCATCTTTGTAATCAAACTTGGTAAAGCTTTGACGAAATTGTTGTCTAGCATACTTGTACATCGGGAAGATTTTCTTTCTCCAGTTGCCCCTACCGGAAGTTTCGTCTAAACAAATTACGATCTCCGTCGCATACTCACGAAACATATTAATATGAGTACACAGAACATTCAACATAGACAAGTTGAACTCTTTTTGATAGAGTTTCAAATCTACGAAATCCGCTTTGGTTTCTTTCAAAATACCGGAAGCCAATCCGTGCGTACATTTATGAAACGCGGAACTTAAATCAATTAAAATCATTTTTACTCCAGAAGTAAACGAAATTGTTGTATTAGTTTATTATTATAATGTTAAACCATGCAAATTACTATCAATTTTTTCCGGTCTTTGATCGATCGAAGTTGAAACTGAGACTGGTTTTAAGTTAGGTTTAACTGTAGGTTTCGATTTCGGAATGTTATGCATAAAGTTATCCACCAGGTCAAAAGAACTACCAATTTTTTCCGGCGCTTGCGGGGTTTGTAAAGTTTCGGTCACCGAAATATCCGGAGTCTCGGAAACTACGAGGGTGGTACGCGTAGGCGTATTATCGCTGGGTTCCGGATCGCGTGGAACTGAGAATCTCAACTTATACAAATTTTCTACTCGTTGCATAGCTTCAGAAGCGATCTTTTGAATCGCCTCACTAGCATACATTAAATCATCTTCGTATTTCATAATTAACTCCTACCAATCATCCAAGCTTCCAAATACCGGAACATCTCGAATATCATAATTCATACTTTCTACCATTCGTTCTAATGGCTGCTCGAATTGTTTCTGGAAGTTAGTTTGATAATCGAAAATACCGTCCTCTTCAATAATTTTTGCAATTTTTGAGTCACCGAAACTGATAATCTCAGTTCCAAATCTATTTGGGGTTAAAAGGTAGCAACGCTTGTATTTTTCACCAGGATGTAAAAGTTCGATCGAATCTTCTAAACCTTGCTGTTTAACCCAGTTGTTATGGGCTATCGCTGCCTTGGAACCTTGTGGGATCCCCTTGTCATTGATATTGTAATCCAATGAACTTACGCCTTGAACCGCGCAAATATCTTCTAATGGTTGATCTTGATATTGCAGTTTGGTTTCATCGCGCCATTTACGGACACCATACTGATCATTGTCTAAGATTACTTCGATGGATTCTTGTAATTTTTTCTTAACCCAAGCCGGAGTGCTAGATCTTGCGATTTCTAATCCCATAGCTTTGATATAAGGATCATCCAAACTAAATCTTACACCTTCGGAGTCCAATACGCGCGCCGCGTAACGTTTCTTAGCCACGAAGAATGCCCGGTCGCTAATAATTTCACGCTCTACACCAATTTGCGAAGGGTCTGCGATATTCAAAATCTCGGCGTATTCCGCGATAGAATCCTGGATGATTTGTTGGATAACTTTCTTCTCAAACGAATCCACCCAATCGATAATTCCTGGTGTTGACGCGTTAGCGTTTTCTCCGAATTTTCGGACAACCATGTTTTTGAGGGTGTAGTAAACCGAATCAGTATCACCACTAAGAACGTACGGTCTCTCCGAAGGCAACAATTCTTGCAATTTACATTCAATGTTATTCGCAAGTAATTGTATAAAGAAACGACCGCTAGAGGTGATAGCCGCCGCCATATCCGGATTGGCTAAAAGGAAATGACGCGAAGCGAGAGCCCCATATAACGAGTTAATAAGAATCTTCAATGTCATCTGGGTGATAAAATCCATAGCAGAAGCATTCTCAAGGATCCCGATATAATGCATTAACTCATCAGTAGAACAAGCATCAAACCAACTTAAGTCCTTTTCTAATAACTCATCAACAGTTAATTCTTTCATTCGTTAATTCTCCCACAATCATAATACAAATAGTTATTAATTACTCTCGGAATAATTTCAATTTTTTCAAAGTCTACTTCATATTCTTTCATAAACATACCATAATTACACGAACGAGTAAAATCGTCGACATTCATACCTAACATATGCTTGATCTTATCAAATTCCTCGAAAACTTCATCTCTTTCGGTTATACCAAGATGATATTTTAATACACTCTCTACGAAATTGAAACAATGATCTATCTCGAAATCCGTAAATGAAAGTAGCAATACATTATTATAACAGCATCCTTTAAATTTTTCGAGGTGAAATGCTTTATCAAAACTACTATTTCTTCCGTCTACGGAATGGTTGTAAAGCCCGTTGATTTCTATCGCGATAGGGCAATCTAAAAGTTTAAAATCTAATTGTCGCGGTCTACCGGTTTCTGAGAAGATGCCAGACCCTGTGTAAACGTTGTGTTGGTATTTTATATCCTGTTGTTCTAGCCACAATCGCAGCTTTGTTTCTTGTGAGAAAGATCTAGGAGATTTGAGGCCCAATTCCTTCAATAAGCTTAGCGCTTTATTGTATGGAAATACTTCGTATATCTCGCGGATAATTTCATCTTCTGACACTAATCCGGTTTGAAGTTTCGCGCGTATTCTCAACTCCGCATCGAGCATCCACTCAATACCTTTAGCCCTAAACATCCTTCGCTTGATTTCATCCTTATCGTAAAATTCGTTGGTGGTTTCGCGTGCTTTTGCCAGGAGTTCCGGCGATTCAAAAGTATAAGAGCATTGGTAAAGATCTTGCATAGTTTGGATTTGTTCGTCGCGCAATGGGCCTTTACACCAATTATGACGGACTTTGTGTCTTCTCAACATAGTGGCTTCCTGCTTCTTCTTATACTTTTCCAATTTCATCGGGTTATCGACGCCATCTCGGTGCATTAGGGTTTCGCGCGATTTTGCTTGGACTTCGGGCCTTGAAAATGAGCTAACGAGGTTTTTAGTTATCTCTTCCGATTGCATGGGATTCTTAACACCCAGATTTATGATATTAGTTTGCACGCGACGAGCTAGTATTTCGCCCTCATACATGTCGGATGTTTCCTTACGTGTCAGCGTCTTCCATCCTCGCTTTCTAAATGCCATCAGTAAGGAGGTTGGACTTAGGATATTAAAATTTTCAACCCAATCATATGGGTAAAATTTACCACCAATATACAAGTCATAAACATCTTTCAAAAGGACCTCGTTATATGGGCCTTTTTGTTTAAGTGGTTCGTGTGACACTTCGCCGGTTTTGAGCGAAATATACAAACCATTATCCCTGATGTGTTTAAGAGTTTCTTCGGTTATCTCCTCTAATTTCATCTAATCTCCTACTGCTTATAATGTTATGTTAAGTATTATAATAAACATCTTAATTTAATTCAATAAAAAAAAAAATCTCCAAAATTTTCGCTATTGCGATTATCTTGGAGATTTTAAGATTTTGAAAGTTAAAACTAAGCCGGGATACCAATAACCGGAGAGTTTAAGAATATAGTAAATTTCTCTACTTCACCCTCTGCTACCTTAGGATTCTTAGCTTTAACCATTTGAGTTACTGTAATGGTGTTACTAGCCTCGTTATTAGTAGATCCAATAACAAGATAAGTCGCCGCAGTCCCTTTAGCGCTAAACGCATTCGCAAAGTATGAACCAGTATAGAATGGATAAGGTAAGCTAATAATCGCAGATTTCTCCGCTTCGACACTTCCGTATACCACGCCAGCTCTTGTTAACGAGTTGAATGCGAGTTTTGCGTTTCCGGTAAGATTGAAAGTTTTGATAGTATTATCAAAAGATTTTGCATCACCAGGAGGTCCAGCTGGACCTGGATCCCCTTGAGGACCTGGATCCCCTTTAGGACCCTGAGGACCTGGATCGCCGCGATCCCCTTTTGGACCTGGAACGCCTTGTTCGCCTTGAGGACCTGGAGGGCCTTGTAAACCACGTTCACCTGGAATACCTTGGATTCCTCGTTGTCCTTCTGGACCTGCTGGCCCTTGCAAACCCTGAACACCTTGAGGACCTACATCGCCGCGATCGCCTTTAGGACCAGTATCCCCTTTAGGACCTACTGGGCCTTGAGCACCTGGAAAGCCTCTTGGACCTTCCGGACCTATTGGACCTGCTGGGCCGGTGTCACCCTTTTCACCTTTACCACCAGAGATACCGGAAAGACCTCTTGGACCTACGTCTCCGCGTTCCCCTTTAAGGCCTTGAGCCCCGCGTTCGCCTCGCTCACCACGATCACCTTTGTCACCTTTAGGGCCACGTTCACCTTGAGGGCCTTGAAGACCTACCGGGCCTTGTTCACCGCGATCGCCTTGATCTCCTTTGAATCCCCGTTCACCTTTTGGGCCTGCAGGACCTTGGGCGCCTCGTTCACCTTGAGGACCAGTATCTCCTTTAGGACCTTGTGGACCTGGTTCACCTGGATAACCTCTTGGACCTCTCGGACCCTGTTCGCCGGTTTCGCCTTTTGAATTCGAACCTTCAGAGTTTCGGTGACCGAAACTTGCGCATTGCGTTTCCGAAACCGGAGTATTCAACGCATCCCGGATTTGGGTAAGCATATTCAAAGCAATTGGATCTTCGTGACATTCATAATTATGCAACATCGAAAGATCCGGTTGTTCCAACAAACTTTCCGTTTTGCAAGCAATGGTAAGCTCTTCCGGTTTGCTATAATCCGCGCAACGATGTTCATTATAGGTGAAAGAATCTTTGTATTGTTTATCCTTCATTATGTTAAACCTTATTCGGATTCGTTAGATTTCTCTTTGTCCTTGATGTCTTTCTTCGCCTGGTTTATCTCAGCGGTTTTCTCCGCTTTAGCGTTGACCACTTTTCTAGGATTTACCCCAGCCTCCACCGCTTGTTTTTTAGCTTGCTCCGCGTGGCTAAAGGCTTCTGCCTTTTGTTTGAGGTCGTCATTCTTTTCCGGATCTTCACCAGCGATTTGGGCTTTCGCCACCTTTTCCGCCGATACTTCTTCTACTTCCGCTTTGGCATCTTTCAGTTCCGCCTTAGCAGATTCCTTCGCATTTTCCCGATCGATCTTTTCGGTTTTGACCTCTTCTTTTACCTTCTCGCGCTCTAACTTGGCTCGGGTGGCATCTAATTTGGCTTGTTGTTTCTCCGCCTTTGCGCGTTTACCATCTACAGTAAGACCGGCAACATCCCCGATTTTCTTACCGATGTTGATTGCTCCCGCGATTGCGTCTTTGGCTAAGTTCCCTGCACCTTTAACTGCATCGATGCCTTTGTCTAGGAAAGCTAAAAGATCTTCATCAGTAGCTTCCGACATCAAAAGCTCTTCAAACTCTGCGCGAGCAGAGTTTGAAAGTTGTCCGTTTTCGTTTAGGAATGGGAAGCTCTCACCATATTTTGAAAGTCTGTCAACGATACGAAGTTCGCTTTGGTTATTAGCACCTAAGCGATGGCGTTGATCGAATGTACTATCCGGAAGATCGATTTGACCTTGTGGTAAAAGATCCCCACGAGCGGTAAAACGTTGATCGATTGGATCTAGGATATTATCATAAACACTATTGAAATTTACTTCAAAAGGTTCATTAGCGATAGACCAAAAGTTACCCATATCTGGTAATTCTGGAGTAACCTCTTTATCGGTATGCTCTACATATTGTGTGCCGTAATCAAAATCTTCTAAGGACTTAACGCGGAAACTTTGATAAGCATTACGATCTTGCACTAATACATCTACGTCTTGCATTTCAGCAAAGTTTAGAAGTTCTTCTAATTTTGATTTGAATTCAATTAAAGCTTCCGGTTCTTTTGGAACTACCGCTAATGGGAATGCTTTGAATAAACTAAAGAATAAATCATCTACGTTGTTGTATGGTTCAACCAAAGTTAGGAAGAACGTTTGCTCTTCCGAAACTTGACGATTTAAATCTGTAATGTTTGCGCCGTTCATTTTATGCTCCTATTATCTTTCGATACTTACATTGATTGGGAAATCTTGACTATAGATCTTACCCATATTGATTTCACTAATACTCGCATCATACAATTTAATTCGAATACTACCATTACTGGTCATTACGAATGCGCTGGTAGAATAGATGATTGATTTGAAATCTGGGTCTTTCTCTGCAATCTTCTCTACTTCTTCTTTAACGCGACGTGGACGTAAGAAAGCATTCTTCTCAATGAATTCTTCACCCATTGCATCTACCGCAGGTAGAATATCGGAAACCTCAAATACATGTTCTTTGATATACTCTTCTGCTTTCTCGCGACGAGAAGTACTAGATTCAAAAGAGATACCGTCTTTTTCTTGGTAACCCGCTTCTTCGTTAGTTACTCCGTGATTTGTGCGAACACACAACCAATCTGTAACTTCTTCTACGGTAGTAACGAAATCTTCTTCTTTTGCTGCGGTACGTAACGTCGCTTCTGCGCCATCTTTAGTTTTCTTAGCTTTAAGCTCTTTCTTAACATCCGCTGGAAGCGAAGATTCGATTAAGAAACATTTATCCCCATCACTAACGAAAGTACAGCCATCAAATTTCATCTCTTGGAAAGATTTTAAAGCTTCTTTCAAAGACATCTCACGACTTGCGCGACGCGCAGTTAATCCGTGATCCGCTTTCTTGCCGTTTTTCTTAACGGTTTTAGATTTTGAAGTACCGTCTTTCTTATCCATTGAGTTGTTCAACGCGGAGTTAACAAACATCAACTCAGTATCTCCGGATGCGTTGTTTACTCGAATACATTCGGTCCAATCTGAATCTTCATCTACCAAGAATAAAGTGGTAGATTTATCGGTTTGTAGTGTTTTGAATTGATACACTGGATCGTATGCGCGATCGCGAATTTTGAATAACGTCCATTGCGAGTCCTTGGTTGGTTTACCAGTCTCACGATCTCTTGGTAATTTAATTGCTACGGTAACGCACATTTTATTATCCTTTAATTTTTTGTTTAATGTATAATTTAATAGAATCCACAAATTCATTTAAGTAAGGATCATTCCCTCTAGGGAAGTAATCTACGTCGATTTGGGATTCGATGTGTTTAAGTAATTCCGGGTTATAAATCTCAAAGTAACGGAATATTTCGAACTTAGGGGATTTTTGCATTTAGCAAACCTCCAAATTTTGGATTGCGTTGGGGGTTCCACAAGGTGGTGAGTTTTGGTCAACAAGATATTGTCCAACAGAATTCAATCTTATATCTTTAGGAATTTCTAAAACCCAGTAAGATTTCTCTCGGTACGTAATTTGCTTACTTGATTTGAAATCGAACATCTCCGCTAAAGCGGAAGTTCCGAGATCGCAACCACCAAATTCGCTTACTAAAATTTCATATAGATGCTCATTCAAAAACTTATCATTATTGATGAAGGCTCTCAAAGTCCATAAGGAGTTATCCGTAGGATTCTTTTTGAAATTCTCAGCTAATTGGATGGAATGCAAGAAGTCAAAACTCGGATCTACCGAACCGGAAATGAGTAAAGCAAGGTATTTCGCTGGAAGCGATAGTGGGTAAGTTAAAACCCATTGTTCTAATTTTTGAACAAACTGGGAATTCTCGTAGACGAGATAATCCTTATCTTCTACTGAAATTTTAACACCACCGGGAATTTTGACACCTCGAAGTTTCGAGACGTTTGAAGGGCTAGGATCTACACCAAGCGATACTAACAACGCTCTAGCGTGATCTCTAAATTCTTTGTGGATGGATTGAATAGAATCATCCAAGCAAACTTTATAGTTGTTGCTAATATACAAAACAGGTCACCTAATTCTCTAAAATATAATTGTTATACTTACAAATATATTTATAGATTTTAGTGACCTATTACGAAACGACCTTAATTTTAATTGATCATCATTTTGAAATCATCAAAAGCTTGGTCGCCTAGTCTCTTAACTTGATCAACCAAATCTTTGAAAGATTTCATATCTTTTGAATCGTCTAAAGTCCATTCAAAACTTTGGATCATCTCCAATACCAAAGCTTTGTTGGCTTCTCTTTCCGGATCCTGGATTTCTGGATCGACTGCAAATAAATCCTCTGAGTTCAACGAATTGAAAGATTTACAGGAATCGCAACTGGAAGATTTAAGCCCCTTCGCTGCTCTTTCAACCTGGACTTGATCAAAGAATCTACGTTTGTAGAAATTTTTGAATTGTTCAAAAACCCGAGAATTGTAATCCTGGAAGAATTTGTAAGGTGTCATGTTCTTAACCGAACAATCTCCATTGAAACAGTTAACGTTAATAACATCTCCTTTTTGATAAAGATGTAAACGTTTTAAATTCTTCCGGGTTCTCGAGTCTCCACAAACTGGGCATCTACAGGCAATGTCGAAATCCTGTTTGTGAATATCCGATTCTTGGCATCCTAATTGCTTTACGCAATCCAAGAAAAACGGAACTATTTCTCTAAATTCTAACTGATTGGTTTGCATTTGATACGACCGGTCTATAAACAAATTCTAAATCACTAGCATGTTCCCATTGTCTAATGCCAGTAAACGGATAATAGATTAGGAACTGGTTATCTAATTCATCTTTAGTGATTATAACACCATCCTCTTTAAAACTTAAGCAACGAACCATATCGAATTTCTTAAATTCTGCCGGTCTCGTCGTAAGACGCTTAATGCAGTTTTTAAGAGTTTCAAATAATGAATGGTTTATATTATAATCTAATACATCATCTTCGTCAAGCACAATCGAATATTGCTTTTCAAAGTAAGGAACTTGCACCTCGCCGGTCTCGGCATCAAAAGTATATTCTGTAAAACCGTCATTTGGAAGATAGTCCGGTCTTGTAAATTTCAATAATCCTGCGGTTAGCAGAGATTTTGAATATTTTTGCAGATCTGGGTTGGTGTTATCGACAGTCTTCTTATCTACCCAGCGTACAAACCAGTAATTCCCTTCATTATCTTTGTATGCGCAATTTTGTTTAAAATGCATTTAATTTGCTCCTTAATTGTTTTCGGCGGTGTAAGCGATTCGATAAGAGTAATATCATCCCTTTTAAACCAACGATATTCCGTTCCATTGACGCATTTGTATCGGCCGCGATCTTCGTCAAAATCAACAATCACCCAAGTATGGTGGTTAAATTCGCAGTTTACTTTATCAAATTTACTTAATGATCTACCAAATCTCGCGATACGCGTAATTTTGTGATAGTGATATTTGCTATCCGGATCTATTAACAGATGATTATCTTCATCTAAACCATCTTTACCAAATCTTACTTTGCGGCACCACTTGGCTTCTACCGCGCCCATGCCAACGTGCTTATAACCGATTATGCAGGGAATCTTCTCACCTCTGAGGACATCCCAAGCTTCATAAACATCACCTTCTGTTGCGTAAAGACGCTCGATGATGTTACCTTCTGGATCATACCAATCCGGAACTTTAAACTGTAAATTCATATTTGATAGGCTCCCAATGCATGTACTCCAATACTCTCACATCTCGCAAAGGATCTGGATGTTTCAAAATATCATCCATCGTAAGTCCTTTGGATTTTGATCCTTCGAAAATCCCTTCAATTTTTGCCGGATTGAAAGGATGACGTTGTACTTGAATTTTAGCTTGTTCAATTTGATTTTCATAAATGTGACAATTGGCAATATTCATCGTGACGTCGCCTACGCGAAGACCCGTGAGTTTTGCGGTAATGTTCAACAAAAACCAAGCCTGCACCATATTAAAGTTCATCCCGAGTTGCCAATCTGCGCTACGCTGGGTGCTCGTCAAATATAATGTATCGTTAACTACGTTAAAATGATGCAAAAACATGCAAGGTCTTAAACATCCCAATTTAAAATATTCTGGGTTCCAGAAATTCCAAATATGCCCGCGATCGTAAGGATTTTGTTTGATTTGTTCAACTAAATCTTGGTAACTTAAACCTACTTGTTCGCTACTAGCTCCGTAGATGATGCCAGCAAAATCTTTATCTGGGTTGTACGGTGAATCCCAGTTTTCGATGTTGGCATCCCAAGTTTTTACCCCGATATCATTGAATTGTTGTTTTCGCGTGTAACCGCGCATATAACAAATCATCTCCAAGATCGCTTGCTTCCAATAGCTCTTACGAGTAGTCACCAACGGAAATACATTACCATCAAACTTAATTTGATGATTTAAAACGGTTAAGCATTTGCTATTGGTTCTTGGATTTTCTACTGGTACCCCATTCTCCAAAATATTGCGCATTAGCGCAAGATATTGGGATTCGGGATGTTTATAATTAAAAGAATCAATCATTTTCATACTCCGCTTATTTCGGTAACCAATCGTGCTCAACCATCCAACGATCGCGAAGAAGTTGATGCTCCAACTCTTGCAAGGTTCTGAGAACTCCATCGTCTTTGGTATCATTACAAGCCCATACCAGTTCGCGGTAATCCTCGTAGTCCAACGCAGTAGGATGATAAGCAATAATATTGCCAAAGCCTACGGTTAACTCTTCCGGGAGATCGTAAACATCCAAGACTTCCGCACTGCGGATTTTTACCGTATGGTGAAACGTTTCTTGCACATCCCAAACTGAATCTTTTAGAAGAACTTGCATACAACCAAATTTTACCGGTTGATGATAAGTTACACGAGCTACCAATTCCACATCATCCGAAGTTGGGAGATCTTCGATGTCGATAAAATCATCCGTGCGTATAGGATACAAAACAAAACGAGATTTGCCGGAGCGCAAAGTACGTAGAATCAGATAGTTTTGACCATCTGCACCCAACCAAATTTCTCCGTGATTGTACTTAAATTCGATTTTATTTTTGATCAAATCTTCTTTGTATTCCGCTCGCGCGAGGAAGCAAGATTCATTGACTAATTGGTGAATTTGACGATTAAAATCGATCAAAGTGGTAGATGTTAAAACGCCACCAACTTCAAACACCACATAATCTTCCTCGAGCGGGCTATTACCTTCGATTACATCTACCACAGTAATCAAAACACCTTGGCGGGTCTTGTATTGTTGACCTTCTCTAACTAACTGTAAACGCATTATAGTTTTGCTCCTGTATATTCGTCAACAATATAATCTTTGCATTGTTTTTGGGTGAACTTTTTAGAACAACCAATAATCGCTTCCACCATTTCACCATTCGGATCTTGGAAAGTATTATTGTAGCGAACATATGGACGAAGACCGATAGAGTTGGCGTATTCTTCATAGCTCATATAACCACCATCATCCGCTGAACAAACTGCATTACCGCTATCATTAGTGGTGGAGTAGCAATAGAAGCCTACTAAAGGACCTTCAGTTTCGCGATAATCTAAAAGTTTTGCGCCGCTTAACATAATAGTGCCACCTTGGACTTCCAAAGCGTGAACACCAGTTAATAAAGGATGACGTTTAAACATAAAACCGTATTGGTTAGTTTTGGTGACACCAGGCATTACCTTAACTTCAGGATCTAAAGCTCGAGCTGATTTGGTGTTTGGACCAGACGCGTTAGCGTTGATTGAGTTTGATGCAGCGAAAGCTACAATAGCAGCTGCTAGAAGGGATTTAGCGATTTTACGTGATTTCATATTATGCTCCTTAATCACTATAATTAATTAACTTAACATGTATATTATAGTCATCTTCAACCAAGAAGGCAACCGTTATTTTCAACTTTTTGAAAAATATTCTAGATTTCGATACCGGCAGATCTCATCTGGTCGATGAAACCTTGCATCTTCGGGGAGATTTTTGAGGTATACTTAGGAAATGGTTTAAGCTCGCCGTTTCGCTTATAAGCGAAATCTTTGGACTTATACCACTTCAAAATTTTGTTATATTGCGCTTTACCTAATTTCTCAGCTCGTTTCTCTTTTGGATGTAAGATTGGATCTTTTGCATAATGCGGATTTTTGTAGTATTCCAATAGATTGGAAAGCCACTCGATGCGAGACTCCACCGGATTGGATTTATCCGATTTTCCGAATCTGTGCAAATTATTCCAGATCTTACCTTCTAAAGCATTACAATCTCTACAAAGAACTCCACGGATTAGACCATTTCCACAAAATCCAAGCTCGTCGGATTTATACAAGTGTTGATGGTCTACGTGTTGATTGTTGGTTTGCTCACCGGACAAATCCTTGCCACAGATGGCACATTTATAGCCTTGCAGTTTTAGAAGATCTTGGCGAATTGAGTTTAGGTCACCAGAACTTACAGATTTATAATTCATAAATTATACAATCGATTTATTAGATTGTTCGGCGTTTTCTGCGTATTTCTCCGCTTTAGGGATGAAATCACGCGGAGATTCTGGAACATCTCGTACCGAGAAGAACAGGTTAGATTTAAATCCCCAAGATTTGGCCCATCTTACTAGAGCTTCCGGTGAACGGAAAATTAAACCTAGACTCGCCAATAACACATGCTGTGGATTTGTCGGAGTAAAGCAAATTTGACGATAGCATCTATCCGCTGCCACATAACCAATCTCACCTGGTTTGAATTTCTTAGTATCCCAACGCTCGTTGCTCATTGGATGTTGGACTAATGAACGATAGTTAGGGGTAAAATCAGTGTATACTGCAACATTCGCGCCTGGATTCGATGGGACTACTAACTTCTCACCCCTCGTGATCATAACCCCGTTACCGCTAAACTGTGCAGATCTCAAAACCGCGGAATTGCGCCATACTTCGTGAGCTACTGCGCTTCTTAATTCGGCAGTAGAAACTTGTTCACCAAAAAGTTCGTTCTTTTTGCTTGTTAAAAAGCCTAACATAATAGATCCTATTCACTCAAAACCCAGAAATCATTGCAACGAAGACCATCTAAAGAACATTCAGATTTGCTCTCCGCGCACCAAACTTTAACCCCGTTAAGTTCAACCATATAACGGAATTGTTTATCATTAAAATCGATTTGTTCGATCAAAGCTTCGAAAACTTCACCTTTGTTGTTTTCTACCACTACGCGTTCCCCGCATTTGTGTAAACGCTCGATTGGAATTTGAACCGCTTCGATCTTTTCAATTTCATCTTCAAAAACCGCCACGGGACGTGGATGTTTGATATTAAATGGAACACATTTACTACAAAGATTGCGCTCTACTACTAACCCCTTACCAACGAATCTACCGTAGGTAGGGTGTTGATAGGTTGAAAGCGCTAATACTTCTTGCAATAATACTGAATGGCCGTATTTGGATTTTACCACCATACCCACTTGTACGTGGTCACCCTTCATGTAATAAGCGTTGTGCTCTTCCATAATGGAAATTGGAGTTTCTGAAGTTTTGACCTTGCGGTCAGTATTCAGAGATAACCCATCTTTATAGATAGCCCCGAAGGCTTTAATTGAATCTTTGCAATCGTTACAGAACATAATTTTCTCCTATTTGATTGTATGTATTATAATATAACTTAATATTAAAGACAATAAAAAATCTACGCGATTGCGTAGATTTTAAAGTGATTAGTATCTTATGCTTGCGGGTGCGGGAAATCCGCGAAGGTTTTGACCGTGATATTGGTTCGGTGTTGTGAGTTATATTCACTTACTACTCTTTCAGCTTCTTGGATGTTCTCCGGTTCAACGTACCATGTGGCGACATCTACCATGAATGGAACTATCTGACTAAACGAATTAAATGGTGTGGCGACATACATCAATGTTCTAGGGGTATTACCTGAGACACTAGTAAAGAACGCGTTTACGCCTATTGTTTTTATTTTCGGGAGATATGCGGATGTTATCGGGCTACCACCAAAGGCTGCATTCCCAAGAGTCTCCACCTCCGGTAGATTTACTGAGGTTAATTTTCCACCCTCGAGTGAATATGTACCATTTTTGAACGCATAAGCACCAATAGTCTTCACTTTCGGTAAGTCTATAGAGGTTAGCTTAATATTTTCGAATGCTCTGTCGCTAACCGAAACAACTTCAGGGCCTGAAATGTGACGTAAGGCAGTGAGGTGTCGGTAGTCTCCAATAGAATTTGACGTAAACGTCATACCCTTTAATGTTGAAGATCTTAACCCTGTAAAATCAACCTCGAAATCTGTAGCGGGGATATCGTTTGATGGGAGGTTAAGCATAGCCCATAAAAGTCTCTTGAGGTTGATCTTAAATTTGTTGCCTTGGATGTCGATGAGATTATCATCTGTTAAGGCGTCTACGTCTACGGTCAAGTCTTTCACTGAGTTGAGCGTGATAGTTTTATTATCGATTGCAACATCGAATTTCTTAGTTTCAATATTCTTTTTAATACCGTCACCTAAATTGGTTGGGGTAACTACACTGATTTTAGCCATTCTAATTCCTCTTTTACGTAAGTTAATGGTTTTTTTCTTTAATATTTAAAGACATCAATAAAAACCTCAAAAATTTTACATCTTTGAGGTTTAGAGGTTTTGTTGAACAAAATTTGAAATTAATAATCCGGAAAGAAAGCTAGTAAGTCCACGATATATCGGGTATTCGCTTTAAGATTTAGGCCTTGGATTACAGTCGCCCCGGCTGTCATGAAAAGAGAGCCACCGTCGTGTGTTTGAACTTCCACTAAATCGTTAGGTCTTGGACACCCAGCTGGCAAAGCGAAGATATTAGTGATTCCATTAATATCTTTCTTCGGCATAAAATCTAAATGGAACTTACCAATACCATCCACAACTTGAAGATAGCGACGACTTGGGTTATCGTAATCTCTTGGGTGATGGTTGGCCACTACGTCTTTGCTGATCGCCCAGTTTAGGGTAAACTTGGAAGATTTGCGCTTAGCGCAAACTTTCCCTTTCTTAATTTCGAAGTGATCCTCGTTAAGATCACTTGGTTGTAAAAATGTAATTGCCATACAATTCTCCTAAAATCGCAATTCGCATGATTCGCATGATTCGATAATTATTTATGAATTTACGATCCTTGAGAAGCTTGAGAATCGGCAGGTTTTTTGGGTTTGGACGCCTTCTTCTTAACTTGGGTGTATCTTTCGCGAAAATCTTCAATTTCATCCTTGTCTATTTCAAATTTTCTTGAAATCCACCAGTCTAAAAGTTTTGGCGCTAGTAGTATAACATCCTCTAACACTACTATACTTACTGAAGATACCGCTAAGCTTAAAATCCCCGCGAGAAAGGGAGACAATTGGGCACTATAATGACCCGCTACTGCAATACCACAGAAGATACCAATCAAAACGTTCAAGAGTTTGCTGTCTTTAACGTTTGCTTTACCCGCCGATGCTTTCAAAGATCCACCTACAGCTCCAAAGAATATAAGAATATGAACGAGATAATCGCTAATATTCTTAAGAAGCGCAGGTTCGATGGCCATTCATAACTCCCTTAAAGTAAATTGCGGCTCCGAAGAACCATAATGCTGTAGCGGCTGGTACAAAAGAGCTAGGTTCACTACCGTGAAGATAGAATTGTACTGCTACCCAGATCTGCACGAAACTTCCTAAAAGTAGACTTAAGTAGCGCAGTCGGTTTTCACTTACTTTTAAACCAACTAAACCGATAACTATCGTGGCGACGCCAACCACCCAGAATACAATTTCTTCGGTGTTATGGAAGATGATATCCTCACCAGTAATACGCGAGTAAATCTCGCGTATTAAAGAGATGGAGGTCCAGAAAATTAACATGGACAACGCGCTTCTTATTCCGCCACAGTAAAGAAGTCTGCTGATTTTGTCAAAGCTTGAGTTGCTAAATTCGGTTGAGATAAAATCGCCCACTGAATTTGCTATGTGTTGGTTATTCATTCTAACCTCCGTACAGGATTATTTACCCGCTTTTGCTTTGATTACTTTAACTACGTCTTTAGCTTGTTTGGCTACTTCAACCGCTTTCTCGATATCTTTAGCCGCTTTTTCAACTTTAGCAGTAGCTTCGCGAACTTCTGCTTCTTTAGCGCCTAAAATTTCGTTAGCAGTTTTGGTTACGTCGTTTTCGTCAGTGCTGAAAACCGTATGCACTTGTTTGATTGCGCGTAAACCGATTGTTAATAGGCCCATTGCGGTTACCGCTAATGGTTTGTATTTTTCTGGAATGAAAGAGAATAAACCAGTTGACATATCGATTACCGGAGTTACTGCTACCGCAGAAGCTGCCCATACACTCCAAGATTTTGCTAAGTCTTTTACTTTGTAGAAGTTCATTTGTTATCCTTTGTTATTGTGGTTATTGTTTTTAATGATGTTTATTATATTATAAACCGGTGTTAGTCGAAGGTACAGTAACCCCAGGAGCTACTTCGATTACTCCAACTAGATCTTCGATGATACCATCTCTTGCATCTGCTGGTAAACCAGATGTGTCTGGTGCAGGAGTAGGTTTCGGCTCTTCTGGTGTTGGAGTAGGTTTTGGAGTTTCCTCAGTTTTACCTTCTTTGCCTTCTTTACCTTCTTTACCCTCAACTACCAAATACTCGATCTTATCGTTAGCGTTTAAACAAGTCAATTTGGAATCTTTTTGTTTAATAATAGCTACGCGACCTTGCATTTTAGCTAATACTTTCTCTACGATTTTAGCAATTACTGCATCTTGGATTTCTGGAGCTTTAGCGAGTTCTTCTTTTGGAAGATCTAATTCTAAAGTCTTCGCGATCGCGGAATCCTTAGAGCAGTTAGGGTCGGTATTAGCTGGTTTGAATAACGCAAATACTTGGTTGATTACATCTTGCGCGGTTTTGATTTCGTCTTCCTTAACGATAACGCGCTCAACGCTAACTGGCATGGCACAAGATTCTTCGAATACCATCAACGGAGCTACTGCAGAGTATAAGTTACTTGAACCGCAACCACAGCCTTCCACTAATTTTAATGCTTCTTCAACCTCTTTAACGATTGTATTCTCTGGATTGCAACCACATACGTGCAGATTTTGCAATTTTTCCGGTTTTGAGAATTTGATATCTAAAGGTTGAAGAGGCTCAAAGTTTTCAATTTTATTGACTTTATCAGTCATTTGAGCCTCCTGATTAATTAAGCGTGTGTTTCGCTAGCTTTTGGAGCTTCAGTTTTCGCTTTATGAGCATCCAAATATTCTTGGATTGCCGCGTTTACAGATTTTGTAGTTACTACAGTCGTTGGAATTGCGGTAGGGCAACGTTTGAATGATTCGTGTAAATTGCGAACTTCATCTAACATTGCTTTGATTTTAACTTCAGCTACTTCCACTTCCGCTTTCTTAGCTTTGATTTCTAAAAGCATTGCCTGGATTTCTGCTTTTTGAGCTACTACATCTGCTTGATGTTGAGCTACTTGAGCTTCGCTTTGAGAAACTTTCAATTGAGCTTCGGTTACTGCAACCGCGATTTTACCAGATTCGATGGCTGAATCGTTTGCCGCTTCGGCAGATTTAGCCGCCGCTTGAGCACTCGCTGCCGCCGCAGAAGCGTTTGAAGTTACAGTACGTTCTAATACTGCGATAGCTTCTTGTGATGCTTTAGCTTCTTCTGCTTTTGCTTTAGCTTCTTCCGCTTTAGTTTCTGCTAAAGTTGCTTGAGCTTTAACACTACCTAAAGTTGCAGTAGCTTCATTAGATTTAGCTTCCGCTTTGGTTGCTTCTAATTCTGCTTTAGTCGCTTGAGTTTTAGCGGCTTCCGCTTGTTCTTTAGCTTTGCCAGCTTCTAATTCTGCTTGGTTAGCAAAATCTTTTGAATCTACTGCGGATAATGCAGATTCTTTAGCTTTAGCTAATGATTCGGTGGCAGACGCTTGAGATTCTTTAGCCGCAACTAATGCATCTTCTTTAGCTTTCTTCGCTTCATCAGCTTGTTTAGTAGCTTCGTCTTTAGCCGCTACCGCTTTGTCTTCGTTAGCTTCTGCGTTAGTTTGAGCTTGGTGAGCTTCATCACGAGCTTTGCCAGCGTTTAACGCCGCTTCGATAGCTTTTTCGCTTGCTAGAGAAGCTTTAGTTTCTAATGCTGTTACGTTAGCTTCTGATTTTTCTACTGCTTGTTGAGATTTTTCCGCTAATACTTTAGCTGCTTCACTCGCTAAGCGAGAAACTTCAGATTGTGCTGATGCTTTTTCACTTGCAGTGCGAGCGTCTTCAGCGCCGTGACGGGCTTCATCTGCTTTATCGCGAGAAACCTGAGCTTGATCGCGTGAAGTGTCCGCCGCGTTACGAGAAGTTACCGCTTTTTCCGCTTCGGTTGCTGCAATTCGTGCACTTGCCGCTGCCGCTTCATCTGATCGGTTAGCTGCTGCTGCAGAGTTTTGAGCATCTAGTGCTGCTTGTTCTGGAGTCATTATTATTTTCCTTATAATCGATTAAAAGAAGTTTTTATTAGGTCGCTTATCTTGTTGAACAAAACTCGCGACCTTTAAAATATTTAATTATTCTGCAGAAACTTCGCGAATGATTTTCTTAACTGCGTTAACAAACTCAGTAGAAGTGTAATCCGCATCTTTACCTTTAGCGCCGGTATCCCCTTTAGCACCTTTAGGGCCTTGAGGGCCTTCGATGCCTTGAGGGCCTTGTGGACCTTGAGCGCCTTGAGCACCGCGATCGCCTTTCTCCCCTTGATCACCTTTAGGACCTTGAGGGCCTTCAACGCCTTGCGCGCCGCGAGGACCTTGTGGGCCACGATAAGATTCGTCGATTTTAGCTTTTACTAATTCTACCATTTTTTCCACTAAAAGGGCTTCTCGGGTTTTGATACCAGATTTCTCACCGGTAGATAATTCAGCTAATAAACGCTCAACGATGTCTAATGATAAAAGATTAACATCAGATGATAATACGTTGCAGTCAGTTACTGCCGGTTTTGCAGAGTTGCAACCAGAATTGCAATTACCAGTTAATTTCCAAGTTGACATTATATTGTTCCTTATTATTATACTTTAACAAACTTACTTACAATCTACCAAATTTTCGAAATCTGGGAAGTATAAAGTTTGCACACCTAAACTTTGTAGTTCAACGTCTAAATCTAATAGCTTCTTAAGTCTGGCGAGCTCGTGAGTTTCTTGCTCTTCCAGGATGGCTTGACGTTTTCTGGTGATTTGCATCAATTCTAAAAACGCCAAACCTTCTTCTGGTGACTGGAAGTCTTGTTGATTAGATTCAAAGCTAATAGAAGATTTAGGGCCTTTTGATTCTTCGCTTGTATCCAAACAACTTACGTTCATTTAGGTCACCTCTTATAGGTGTTCTTCTTTACCACTCGTGCCGATAGAGCCAGCATCACCGGCATCCGCTACTGGAGCGTCATCTAAATGATCGGCGTTGTCGTTTGCAGAACCACTATCAACTGGGGCTACTGGGGCTACTGGAGCTACTGGGTCAATCGCTTTGTCAATCGCTTCCGCCGCTTTGTCTGCTTTCTCTAACGCATTACCTAATGTGCCCGGTTCACATTTGCCTTCTGGGCATTCTGGTTCCGGCTTTGGTTCGGGTTGAGGCTCAGGTTGAGGCTCAGGTTGAGGCTCAGGTTTTGGCTCAGGTTGAGGCTCAGGTTGAGGTTCTGGCTGAGGTTCTGGTTTTGGTTCTTCTTTCTTCTCTTCTTTCTTCTCAGTGAAGATTTCAGATTTTAAGTAACCAGCATCGTGTTCAAATTCAACGCGAGATTTTTCACCGTATTTGCGCGAACCTTCACGTGATTGGATTTCTTCCCCATCTTGGCGTAAGCCACGTTCTGTGCGTTCTACGCCTTGTTTTTCCACTTCTGGTTTCCATAATACTGAACGTGAATATTCGCCATCACGAGCAAAACGACCTTCCGCATTTTCTTTCACTGCGCGTAACGCGGTATTGATCTCGGTACGAGAAGCTTCGCTGTCTTGCATTACGTGAAGTTTGTTGTTATCAACTTTACCACCAAACTGCACGTTTGCGAAGTGTTGTGGGTTGTCTTGGTTTGGATAAGTTGCTGGATCGTGACCAAAAACGCGATAGATTTCTTCATTTGCTTTTTCGTCTTTCTCTTCAGCTTTACCTTCAGCCCAGATGTCTGCTTTCATGTATGGTAAGTCGTGAGCGAACTCATATTTTGAACCATAGAACCCAGGAGCTACTGAGCGGGCGCTTTCTAAGCGTTCTTTACTTTCTTTCATTTTGTTTACCCTTGTGTTAACGTTAACTAAAATTCTGTGTTATGTTTATATTTAAACAAAATAAAATCTCCACTTTCCACAATTAACCACTTCGGTGGATTTAGTGGATCGTGGAGATCTTTTAAATTTAAACTTATAATTCGGTAAGTTTCGGTTACCGAAAGTTATTAGCTAGCTTTTACTAATGTGTTTAAAACTTCAGATTGTTTATCAACAGTAGCAACCACTTTCGCGAAAGATTCAGCGATAGAGTTAACGTTAGCTGTTAATTCATCCACTTTAGTTTTAACTTCACATTTGAATTTCTCAAACGCAACTTGTTGATCAGTTTCGTGAGTTGCAATGTTAGCTACTAAAGTTTTGAATAGATCTGCTAATTTGTTCACTTGTTCTTCGTTAGCAGTAACACGTTTGCAAACTGCGTCGTGTTCTTGGTTAACTAAATCGAACATAGTGTTGATAGCGTCTAATTTTGATTTTAGAACGAAGTCGATTAAACCCATAGGGATGTTTAATACGCGACCATCTTCATAAGTTAATTTGAAGTAGTCTTTGAATTCGTCTGCTGATTTGATAGTTGCAGTTTTGAACAACATAGCTGGATTTGCTAATTTTTCCGCGATAGCGTTTGTAGTAACCACAAACTCTTGATATTGTTCTTGCATGCGTTTAGACATCTCGATAGTTTCTTCGAGTTGTTTTTCAAGGATGTCGCGTTCGCGAATTTTGAACTCTTTCTCAGCTTCTTGTAAAGCTTGGAAGCGAGCTTGTTCTTTAGCATCGTTGATAGCGATAGTACGACGAATCGCTTCTAAACGTTCTACTTGTTCTTTACGAGCTTGTTCATCACGTTTTGCTTTAGCAATCGCTTCTAAACGAGCTTCGCGAGTTGATGCGAATAATGATGATGTTTCGCAAGATTTGCAATCTGCCATTGTATTTTCCTTTCTATAGTTAGGTTAACGATTTGCGATTAAAGTTTGCATATTTAATTCGTTATAGTATTTATTATAATACTTCTAGTTATATTTTTACTGCGCTTAAAGGTTTCTCAATCCAACGATTCGGGCCTTTCTTGGTACCGGAACTATCTAAAACTGTTTCATCAATTCCCTGAATAGGTGAGCTACTTCTAACTTCTTTTTCGCAAAAAGATCTGGTATAAGTCCAATAATCGTAGACCACTCCGATATTTAGGCTAGCGCCTAATTCCGCGGATGGATCAAGTGCTATTTCCCCAATACTGGAGATTCTACAATTTTTGAAATCTACTCTAAACAAAATCTCTTTGTTCGAATTGAGAATTTGGACCCATAAGTCGAAAGTAGGAGTGCTAAAAGTATCCTGCTCGAAGTTAACTTCCTGCATCGCAAGATCTAACAATTCGAAATAGGTTTGGAACCCAGAATCTAACATAATATCCAAACTAAGGTCATTAAAGTCAATACTATCAGCTCCAGTATGAAGAGCTACCCCAGATCTAGTCATCAGACTAGGATGGGCAAAAGCTATAGAAGGAATGGTAAAATTCTTAATAAAGAATGGCGTTAACTTTAACGTATCACTTCCTACTAAAAACTGACTGACATCAGCTAAATTGACGCTAGCAGTAGACATTAGATTCTCCTTAACGAATTAATTTTCCGAACCCTGAAAGTTTCGGTGACCGAAATCATCAAGGCTCGGAAATTTTTAAGATTAAGCCACGGTTACGTCGCTAGCAGAAACTAAGTAGCCTAAAGACACTTCGCCTAAAGATTTAACTTCGATACCGGTAGCTTTCTTGTTTTCTAAAGCTTGAACTTTACCTTCTAAAGCAGTAACTTTAGGCTCTAATTCACCTTTAGCTGTTTCTAAAGCTTGGATTTTAGCGTCTTGTTCTTGGTCTTTAGTAGCTTGAGCTGCTTTAGCTGCATCTACTAATTCACCAGCTTTAGTAGCCGCTGCGTCTTTGATTTCGGTTACTAAAGTTGAAAGATCAACTTCAACGTTAGCGCCTTCGCTATCCACTAAAGTGATTTTGTTACCAGCGTATGAACCAGAAACGATTTTAGTATCAGTATCCACTGTTAAGAAGTCTGCAATTGATTGCTCAATTTCGGTGCCATCACTTAAAGTGAATTTCATTTTCTTCTCAGCTTTGTCTACTGATACGCCAGATAATTTTACATCAACTGGAATGTTTAACGCTGCAGTATCAACAACAACCTTCTGAGCTTCTACTTTTAAACCTGTACCTAGGTCAGCAGGAGTAATAACTGTAATTGCCATTTTGTTTTCCTTTTTGTTAAATTTAACGTTTAATTTTACGAAATCTCCGCTGATGCGGAAAATCGCGTAATTTTACGAGCTGTAAAGTTTCGTTCAACAATTTTCCCGAACTCACAACCTCTAAATATTGATTTTTAAAAGTCTTCGAATGCGAGATCTCCAATTTCGAAGAAAGCGCCGGAATCTAAAACCTCGTCAGATTTTAAAGCGTCTAGGAATTTTCCGAAGTCGCTAAAGTTATCCATATTAGTCATCGGAGCGATGGAAATAGCTAACGCCATAACCAAATCGTCATGACCGGACGAAGCTTGATACTTATCATTGACTAACTCAAATCGTTGAAATTCGCTGATGGTCTCTTTATCAACAATTTCTAATTTGTGTGAGTTAATAAGTATTTGTAACATTCTAATAATAGAATCTCTAGTTGATTTAGTAGTTCTAAATCCTGGATACTTATATTTGTTATCTTGGTAATAGATGTTCGGGTACTCGAAGTGGTTAACTAGCATATCCGCGATAGATTGTCCCGCGCCTTCGTTGTTCTCGATGATCATATGTGCGGTATTAAATCTTGCACCCCATTCATATAAGAAATCCGGCATAGTAAGATAATCTACCTGTAAATTCGCGGCCGCGACTTGTTTGAAGGGCATTTCAGTGACATCGATTACTTGGATGGCGAAATAATCTTTACCCTCTTTAGCCGCATCTACGCTCATAATATAAGTATGATTTTGATGAGGTTCGAAGTAGATGCGAAGCATATCATCCCAGACTGCAATAGGATTTCGATGCTGTAATTCTGCGAGAACTTCCGGAGCAATCAAAGTCTCGGATGATCCAACGAATGAGTTACCGTAGTTTTGTTCGAAGTAAACCCGTCCATATCGCTTGATGATTTGACGTTTAAATTCTTCCGGTTCCATCAGGTTACCTTTAGAATCATATCTTGGAACCTCATCCCAATGGACTTCGATAAACGCGGTTTTTGAGTTTGGTTGCATATCTTCTAATTTCGCGCGTTGCACAATATCGTAGAAGTGATTGAGACCTTTGGCGGTAGAGATAATGATATTCTTCTTCCATGCTAACGCAGATTGAGATGGGAAGATCGAATCTGCGAATTCTTCCCACGTGGATGATTTAATAAATGAACACTCGTCCACAACAAGACAGTTGTGATGAGTGAAGCCATCTGATTGATAAGTGTGATTTCCTTTAACTTCTACAGGATCGAAGAATTCCCCTTCGGGTATAATTTCGATAGATTGTACAATTCTACCATCCACTTCATCACCAACTTTGAGATCTTTCGCTAAAACAAATTCAAAACTTCCGCGATCGCGTAGTATTTGATGATTGTTAGTACACTTAATATAAGTGTTATCATCAAATTGAATATCCAATCCAGAAGTTACAGTTCGTTTAAGACCTAAGAATGGTTGGAAACCGCTATCAGTAAGAATTTCATACTTTGAATTCGGAACGAAGGCCACTTATAAACTCCTCAATATCTTTAACATCATCATCACTTAACTTAAACCACTCGGTATATCCGGCAATGTGGGAGTCCAACAGAACTTGTTTATCGCGATACTTCTCATGAAGATGTCTCTCAAGATCTACCAACCCTTTCTTAATGTAAAAGCAGTTAATCATCTTAACATCTTCAATATCTTTGGAAATCATCTTAATTCTCGAAACGGGATCTTGAGAGACTCCAATTTTCGTAAGACCGCTAAAATCAGACTTTATAATATAAATAAAACCAGATTCCCTATATTCAACATCACCTCTAATTGAATACGGTCCTTTACCTACTGGATCACTTCCTTCGTAGTAGATGTCGTGTCTAATACCATACGCGCATGATTTGCATCCGCATGTTTTGAAATAGCCTTGACCTTGTGAGATGAACTTACGCTTACGCACCTCACAAACCGGGCACATTATGTCAGCCTTCTCTAACTTATTGAGGAAGATGTATAAAGCTTCGTTTGTTTTAAGGGGTTTGAAAATAACATTAGTATATTCTAACACATTTTCAAAACACCCAGCAACTATCTCATTGTGTAAGTTTCGATGATCGATACCAACACCCAATATAAGCTCACGAACTTCATCATCACTTAAGTTCACTCGCCCAATCTCCTTTTGAGAATTGTGGTGAATATTTTGACATTTAGCAGAACAAAACTTTCTAAAACCAGCCTTAGGCCCGTTGAACTCTACTGGATTACCGCAATGGTGGCATGTTGGTAGTTTTTCAATTTTATTGATTAAGCAATACTTAAGTTCTTGGATACTTCTCGTCTCATAACCCAGCTCAGTATCACATACCTCTTTAGCTTTGAGAATTTTAGATCTCGCGATTTCGCTGTGATTTGCACCGTTTCGATTTACAATAGCGTTTAGAGCTTCCGATTGGTATTTTAAGAATACATCCGCATACGCATAACACGTTTTATTTTCAACATCAAACGCGAAAGATTTCAAAAAATTAACGATGCTTACTTTGTAGATAGTATTACATCTTTCGTAAACATCAAATAAATCACTTGCAATATCTGGATGATTTCGCTCCCACCAATTCCTCATACTCATGAAGTTCTTAAACTTCTCAGGTGAGCCGCCATGATGTTCGAGAATTTCTCTAACTTTCTGTTTTAAGTCTCTCATATAAATCTCCTAATGAAATTTTAAATTCTTCATTGGAGTATTTATTCCTGAGTACCACATCATGATGCTTTCCGAGACAATTCATGGAATATCCACGAAATGCATCAGGTCCCGGAACATCTGTCAAAATTCGTGAACCCAGCTCATTCGCGATATCGCGCTTATTCCAAATCGTGGTACCCTGCATTAACCAGATTGGTAAACGAGAAATGATATCTTTGACGTTTTGAAGAAACTCGCGAGCCTGGGCGCCTCGGTTAGCTACTATACCAATATTCAAATTCTTATGAAAATTGTACAACCAGCTAAGATAGCAAGCTACGGTGATGGACTTACCGGAATTATGAGATAATACACCTCCGGTGTAGTACCAGTAGTTTTCGAATTCGGATTGATCTAAAGTGATATCGTAGAGCTCTTGTTCCCCAGCATCTTGGATCTCGAGGATTTTAGACTTACCGTCGACGGTATCGAAGTGATCCCCAACGCGCATTTCGTTAGCTTGGAATTCTTCTTCGTCGATGATAAAAGTATGAAATTCAGCTACGGTGAGTTCTCCACGTTCGTGGATAAACTTCAAAGACTTCAAAATTTTGGTTTTATGAATCTCTTCGATTCTTTGGTAACCAAACGGGGTTTTGACCCTTCGATTGTAATCAAGTATGTACTTTGATTCAACAAACACTAAACGGAATTCCTCTTCGAATTTTGAACAAAATTATAGTATAGAGTATTTATTATAAGAATATCATTAAAATATTTTGAAATTGGAGTTGAAGAGTTTCGGTAACCGAAACTTTCAAGTTATGAAAAAAATCTCTCAAATCTACGCTTACGCGTAAAAATGAGAGATCAAACGGAGATTTATGAAATGAAAAACGATTAAAAAAATGAAATAGTTCGTAGTATTTAATCAAACTCTTTTAACAATATTGGAGTTCTTCCAGCTACATCGACACAGAGATTTATTCGCTTAACCCCATCACCGTAATCCTTGAACTCTTTGTGGGTATGACCACAACATAGGGTAAGATTCTTCTTCTGGCAAATATCCACCGCTAACGGAACATCCGGATAATGGCAAAAGCAGAATTCATCGATAGTCAAAATATCGTGAACACTTTCGAATCCCATCTGAATGTATTCTTCGTTAGTGAAATGATCGTGGTTACCCCTGACGAGGATTTTACGACCTTTCAACTTTGGAATAATCTTGACAATCCACTCTCTTCCTTGCTTGCTAGCTTGAATATCTCCACCAAATACGACGATGTCGTCATCCTGGACTGCTTCATTATGAGCAATAATCATAGCCTTAGCATCTTCTAAGGCGGTTAGATTGGTATTTGGGATTTCGTGAGTTTTGCGATCACAATATTTGATGATGTTTTGGTGACCAAAATGGTGATCGCTCAAAGCAAATAATTTCATACTACCTAATACTACTTAATTACAACAATCTTAGTTTAGCAATTTCTCGAACTGTTTCAAATTGACTTTCGGTTAATTTTTGAAGTTGGGATTGGCTTTTGGTTTTGCTTGCCAGCAAGATATAAGAAGCTTCCAATAAACTAGATTCATTTAGAGCTAACAAAGCTTCCCATTCCGCTTTGATATCGGCATCGCTGGAATTTTTGATACAACTTTGAATGAATTTCTTATTAAAACGTTTATCTTTCTTACCAGATTTAATTGCTTGGTTAGCTTCCTCTAACGCCAATTCAATAAAATCATCGCGGACTTCCCGATCTTTGATTTTGTTAGCTTGCATGCGTTTGCATAATACATTAAATGCACTTTCACTGACGCTAGGAGTCGCATCCGCGATTAACGCCCAAATCAAATCATCATCCGAATATGGATTGCGGCAAATTTCCAACTTAGCGTTAAGCGCGGTGCGATCGTTGCGTTTGATGATGGCTAATAAAGCTTTCTTAGGAGCAATACTCATTTCTACTAAGTGGGCTAATTGTAAAATGTTGTCGGTAGTTTTAGCAAATTCGACAAGCTCATCATCGGACATATCTGAAAGTTTACGCGGTTGCGTGCTTAATAGGGCTTCTAACGCTTTCTTAGATTTTGAATCTTTAGTTTGTTCGATACAATGTTTAACCAAATCTTCCGTGATTCGATAATCATTTTGAATATCTCCATCTGCCACGTCAATCACTTTCTTAATGAAAGCTTCTCTTGCTTTGGCATCTTTGAAGATATTCGCTTTGTAATCCATTAGGTCACAAAGGGTGCTAAATGAGCGCTCGCTTACAGCGTTATTTGAGTGATTTACCAACTCCCATAAAGTTTCCGGATTGGTGCTTCGGGAATCCGCCAGCTTAATAAGCGCGTGATCATTCATTGATGAAATATCCATTAGTTTCTGTAACCTTCATAATAAGTTTGTAAAATTTGTTCAAAGTTTGACGGATCTTTGATGCCGGTCAATTTCTTGAATAGGTTCCAACCACCGGATTTAACCGCTAGGTCAAGTTCTGGGTCGCCGCGTTCAAGCTCTTGAGCTCGTTGAGGCTTATCCGCCCAAAGTAAAGCAAAATAGCGTTCCGCTACATCTTTCTGTTGTTGTTTGCTCAAATACTTGTTACAAAGCTCCACTACGCCACGGAATGTCCAAAGTTTATCCACATCGTTAGAATCTTCATCGTTGAATACCAATTTAAAGATTTCTACTAGGGTTTTCTTATAATCACTAGAGGCTACCGGGATTTCTTTGTATACCGATTTGCCATTATCTTTGACTTCGTTACCATCTTGGTCAACCAAAGGAGTATAAGCTACGCGAACACCGTGGTCTACCGAGAATTTCAACATACGAGCTACATCGCCTTTCTTGCTAGCCGCAGTAAGCTTATAGTTATCATAAGTTGATTTGTTGGTAGCAATTACGATATCTGGACGAATACTTACTCCGCCAACTAACGCGCGAATAAGATATTTGTGATGAACCGCTTTAACTCCGTCTTTAGCGTCATCAAAAGAACTTGAGTGGCTAAAACGAGCCCATTCCGTCGGATTACCATCTTCTTCAAACGGTAAGAATTCGAAGTCTACTTGTACCAAGTACTCTACCGGATCTAAGAAACGGAAAATACAGTTAATTTGGGTACCTAGACTTGAGCTTGAGGTTCTATTCATACCTACAAATTCCACGTTACGGGTAACTTGTCGACCTTGAAGTTTGCCTAACAATTCGAACAAAGTTTCAGCGCGTTCCGATGGGATGGCAATATCAATATCACCCATTGTTGGTTTGAATTTTAAAATTTCTTGGTCGCTGAATTTTTCACTTAAAATGAAAGAACTTGAACCATTGAATACTAGCGCATCTTTGAGAACTTTATCGCTCTTCCAAAGAGGTACGCTATATTTTGCCTCATGTAAAGTGTTCAACGAACTGAAAAGATTTTGCGCTAATTTAATAACGTTTGATCTTCCTACGGTTCGCAGATCCACTTTAACCGCGGCGACATCAACTCCGTTGACATCTTTAACTACTACATTTCCACCCATTATGAAATCCTTTAAAGTTATATTCTAAACAATTTACATATTTATAAACGTTAAACTACTTAACGGGTTCGATAGAATCCATCACCTCTTGAAAATCAGGATCTTGCAACAATCGGCGATACTCGCCAATCATTTGAAGGTTCATCCAGTAATCACCGGTTGTGTTAAACAACTTTCCAAGTCTTGCGGCTAAGTTTAAATTGATGGGCTCTTCGCCATTTAAGATCTTATTAGCTAAGTTAACGGTAATTCGAACACGGCTAGCAAACTCTTCCACCGAAAGTTCGTAAGCGTCCAAATATTCTTCTTTTAAAATTTCACCTACGGTGACGATGTAATCCGGGTTGAATTGGTTCATATTTTGCTCCTAATTGTATGATTTACCAGCCAATTTCTTTCTTAATTTTAAGACCATCGGGTCCGCGACCGTTGCGTTTAAAGAGAATTACGTTTCTTATAAGGTTCGGGCGCTTAGGATCTTTCACATCTACTCGAAGAAAGTCATAATCATGGCCAACCAAGCGTCCAATTCGACCATCCGAAAGCTCTAACCTAGTCCCAATAATTAAACTTGAAAATTTCTGAGGTTTATCAAATTTAACATCGATAACACTACAATCTTTCATATTTGGAACCAAAACCCCTTTCTTTTCATCGAATTTAAAGATTAAAGATCCATCGTCTCTCAATCTAACAGTGAAGACGCCCTGCTCTTCTTTCGCCGATTTGATGACCATTTTGAAACCGGTTTTGTTATAAATAACGTCGCCGGGTTTAATGGTTTCGAATTTTTCTAGTTTATCCATTTTGGTTACCTTATTAAATTAATGTTTGTATTATAATATATCTACCAATAAAACACAACTGGAACTCATACTCTAAACAAAAGAAAAGCCTATTGATGCAATAGGCTTAACTTATCGAAATTAGAGCGGCTTAGAATTGCTTAACGCCGTAGAGATAGAACCCGATGGCGTTATAGAACTCGGATTTGTTCTTAACCACTTTGAAGAACGGATCTGTCGTTTTGAGGATGCTAGCCCCGCCACCTAATAAGCAAACGAAGTCACATTTATCAATCACGTTACCGTAACGATCTTCAATCAAAGCCAAAATTTCTTTGGTATAATCATCACAAACTTTGGTAATCACTTCCTGCATATCAAAGCGCTGACCACGAAGTTTATAGAAACCGGAATCTAAAATCTCTTTGGCTTCGCGTAATGTGATATCTTTAGAGTATTGCTCTTTGATTACCGCTTGAAGATTTTGAGCAATTTTAACCACCCCAGCATTCTCCACGCCTTCAAATAAGTTCGGAGAGGTCTTACCATCCGTAACATAGAACATATCGAGTGTATTAAAACCGATATCTCCGCCGATGTATGTCATGCCCATGTTCTCTGTTCTTGGCTGTGGATAGTGATCACCAAACATATCAAACGCTAGCTTACTACCAGCGCCTTGCGGTAATAAGAAGATATTGTTGAACTTATATTCTTTACCACTAACGGTAAACTGTTTGATTCGCTCTTTAAAGTAGCCTGACATACCCAATTGGGCAACACTTAAACCGCAGACCATTACATCAATTTCATCCGCCGAAACTTCAGCGGTTTCCAAAGCTTTGGCAATAAACGCTGGCGCGTAAGCTTCCAACATTTGGTAATCGCTGATATCCACGATCATATTGCTTGGTAGACTCAAAGCATCTAAGCCAACATAAACTTGATCGATATCTCCGGATGGTAAAGTTATTTCAACAATTCGCGGGTCGCGAATACTTGAAACTTTTTGTGCTCTGGCAATAGCACTAGAGTATTTGAAGATGTGGGTAATCTGGTTACCGTCACCAATTACCACTTTCACATCTCCGTAACCGATATCTAAACCTAATGACTTCATTAAATTTTTCTCCTAATTGAAAGCATTTAAAATGCGCTAATCGAAATAATTGAGTAATATTATAAAATACTACCCAATATTATTCTACATTTTTAATCTGCTGAATCTGCTGGTTTCGCAAACGCATCATACAGGAAACTTCGAGCTTTGGCTCTAGCCAATGCATAAAGAACCGTATGCTCATAGATCTCGGAAAGCGCCACCTTGTATCCTTTGCGTTCGCTCTTTGGAATTTCACGTGCTTCACATAATTCCTCTTTTGCATTTTCCACGCTAATGGCAAATTGATAAATGCTGTAGTCTACGGTGTCCGGTTGAATTTCCTTAAACGCTTGAACATTTTGGCATCCTAACAGATGAACTTTCTTGTTATGCGCACGGGCATAATCCATCATGGTTTTCAAAAGCTCGGTATTCTTATGCCACTCGCGAGTCTGCGCTAAACCCCCGATACTCAATCTTGGATATCTTGGATCTTCACATAATTTCATCCAATAATCCACCCCTTGATGAAGTTTGAAAACTGGCGTTGGATAGTAACCAAGAATATCGAAAACTTCTTGTCTTAGGAAATTTTCCGGTGACGTCAAATCTTCGTTGTGAAGAAAGTAATCATTATCCAGCTCAAAACATTCTTTCGGTTTCAAAATCTCGCAAAGTTTTAAAAATTTCTTTTTGAATTTTTCGCATCGCTTGATAAAGATTTCGCTATCGGCTCCATGCTTAAACTGCTCTTTGAATAAGGTAAAACCACCGCTATCCAAGTAGGTGCGATCTTGAATGTTTAAGTCGCGGATGAATTCTGCTCTCTTAAAGGTTAAATCCGTGGTACTCACCAAAAAGTCGTTGGTAAAACATTCAAACATCTTACGCAAACGATCTTCGCTACGTAGGCTGTACATCAAGGCATCCCCTAAACCAAAAACTAAACGATGCTCTTTATTTGCGGTATCCACTGCCTGCATACTACTTCAACTCCGGAACGTCTAACTCTTTTTCGAGTTTTTTCTTGGTGGCTTTGACATTAAGGATTCCGAAATCCGCCAACATTTGCATGTCCATTTCACCATCGCCAAGCATACGATCTAACGCGGACATATTCCATTTTGAATACTCCGCTACGCGGTTATCCGCAATGACAAATCCTCGTTTTTGTTCGTTGGTTAACCCACAAACTTGTAAAACATCAATTTCATCTTCCTTACTTAAACCGAGCAATTGGATGGCTTTGAATCGGGTATTACCCGCTAAGATGACAAATTCGTCGTCTACGACAATTGGGTTTATGTAACCAAAACTTTCGATGGACTTCGCTACTTGTTTCGCAGATTCATTATTATGGCGGGGATTCCCGCCGAATGGTTTAAGATCGCCAATCTTTACCTTGACGATTTTCTTATCTAAATTGAACATACTTTGATAGCTCCTTAACTTAGCATCTGTTTAAATTCTTGAACGTTATTATCTAATAATTCTTTAAATTCATTAGAAGGTTCAAAAGTATCGAAGATGTCGTAAATCAAAGTTTTCGGTTTATCCGGATGGTTGAAAACGCGATTGTGTTCGATACTTGAAATCACCGGATAGCTAGTATCGATAGAATCAATTAAATGACGAACTCTGCGAATTTGGGTCACCTCAAACGGAGATTTTAATCCTAAAAAGTGAATCTTTTGATTCCAGGCAATTACATTTGAAAGCTCTTCGAGAATTTCGCTTCTTGGAGTGGTATTGCAACACATATCTCCGAATGGAACGGCAATTACATCCTCTCCTCGAAGAATTTTAGTATACTCCACAAAACAATCTTTGAAATTTTGCTTATTGTGCCCATGAACCACGGCAACCAAAGTAAATTGTGGAAACTCTGCAAGATATTCATGCACCTTACGGATGCAACGGGCGCTATCCTCAAAGTAGTCCGGAACTATCACTTTCAAAAGTTTTTTACGATCTTCCGGAATTTGTTCATTGAATTTACGAAGTAAGTTTTTGTAACTGGCTTCATCCAATTCGATGTTACGGATTTTACGTTCATACAGACTGTTGTCTAAGATCACTTCGCGACCTTGCATAATGGAATCCAGGAAGAAATCAAAGACTTCCGGGTGGTCATCCCAGAAAATATCCAGGAAATATTCATAATCATTAAAAGATCTGCTATAACCCAAAAGACTCTTTGGTGTTTCAAAACTAAATTTCATTGGAATTCTCCTCCACGCCCGTTGCTGCAAACTCTTTAACTTTCATAGAAATGAAAATTGCGCGATCTCCGCGATCTGATGGTTTAACCACCAACGGAGTGATGTTCATTTTGATGAAGAATTCTTTAATATAACTATCAATCTTCTTTTGAAATTCTACATTAGTAGATCTCAATTCCTTACCGGTAATCTCAAACGCAATCGGGAAATAGACAAACATCGTGTTTGCGCGAAGAATTGCCTGTTTGGCGGCTTCTTCAATAACCGAAAGTTGCTCGCGATACTCCTCGAAGCCGTCGCGCAAATACTGGTATTTCGTATAAGCCCAGATATCCGCATACGAACGACTGGAGATTACTTTATCCCCCATCGTTTTGCCCGCCCAAGTATCCAATTGATATTGCGTAAACGCAGATTGTTTTTCTTTCAAAACTTCCGGATTTTTGAAATCTTCTTTGTTAAAGAATTTTTCACTTAAGCTATCTGCGATTTCGAATCCTTCGAAGATATTCGGGAAATTTTCGACACAATCATACAACGAGGTTGATTTACCGGTGCCGTGAGCACCGCTAAACAATACAAATTTCTGTGAATTTTGCATCCGGGACTCCCTTACTGATATGGAATTGGATCTTCGATTCCAGCTTCTTTAAAAGCCTTTAATCTGTCTAAGCAAGTAGCACATTTACCGCAGGCTTTACCTTCGTGAGGATTGTAACAACTTGAAGTGTGTGAATACATTTTGCTCGACAATCCTAATTTTTCCAACGCTTCCAATCCCGCTTTCAAAACTTGGGATTTGGTTACATGCACGAATGGAGCCTTGTAATCGATTCGTTCACTACCATAGTTTGAAATGCGATAGAGCTCTTTTGCCATGTTGACGCTTTCCGGTCTAGTATCGGGATAAACTGCTTCATCGTTTCCATGCACACCCATCAAAATGTCTACGTCTGCGTCAAATTTCTTACTTAGCGCTAACGCTTTACCATAGATAATTGCGGAGAAGATCACGTTGCGATTTTCCACTACGGTAACTTTTAAGTTCTCCGTATTGTACTCATTTTCCGGAACTTCTTCCGCTTTGTTGACTCCGATAGCCGATTGGGAATCACTGAATACATCGCGAACATTAATCAATTGATAATTCACATCGAAACCTGCACTGTTTAGTGCTTGCACTAATTCTTGCGATTTTTCGATTTCGATAGAATGACGTTGACCATAATCAAAACTATAGCAATACACTTTAGTGTAGCCTTCGGTTAAGATTTGGAAAAGTAGAGAGGAAGAATCCATTCCACCTGAGAAAGATAGAACAGCAATTTTCTGCATAAGTTACTCCTAACAATAATTAAAAATGTTATTATCTATTATAATAGATCTTAAGAAATCTTCAACCTTTAACTGAACAAGCCAAGAAAATTAGCTTTGCGTTTGAATTTGTCTGCTAGATCATAAAATACCACAGCGACTGTAAGGGCTGCAGGACTCCAAACGGTAGCGTTTACCACACCGGTAAACAAGCTGGTCTTTTCACCAATAAAATAACCGTGTAGTATCATCATAATAAAGATAAGAATGGCTAGGATCTCTAATAAAACCCCAGCTAACCCATATACCAATTTCATATTTGCTCCTAATAAAATTTGTTAGTCTTCAGACATTACATCAATCAACCAAAGATACCCCGCTATAATCAATAGCGTGATTACCGAAGTCGCTAAATGTCCAAATTTCTCCCAAACTTTCGCCACCGCGACGGCCCCGAGAGTTGGAAGAATTACTAATGCTATCGTTAAGGTGATAGTATCCCTGAAACTTTTACAATATTCGCGTTTGTGTTGCTTGTTTTTCATTTTTAACCTACCTGAAACTTATTATTCTATGCTTATAGTATATCTAAGTTTGTAGCGGGTTTTGTAGGTTTCGACGCTATCGGATTTCTTCGATGATTACACTAACATGATCATTGAAGATGTTTGTGTATTTATAAAATCTTAATTTAGAATCATTCAATTTTTCGCTTTTAGCGAAGTCTTGAACAGATACAATTTCGCCTTTTACGTTACATCCAAAACCTTCCGGAAGAATGTCAGATTGTTTATAATCACACGACACAAACCACTTATCCGGTACTGGTTTAGCGGGGGCAGTATGAACTAAAACCCTTGGAGTAACTACGATAGCGGCGTTCGCCGAAATGGACACTAAACCTAATCCTAACACCACAGCTTTTAAAAAAATTGTTCATTTTGAATCTCCTGTTCTTATGGGATGTATTATAATAGATCTAAAATCATAAATCAACCCCCCTTAATTTTTTTCATAAGTTCAAAGTTTCGGTTACCGAAACTTGAAAGTTTCAAAAAAAAATTTTTTTTTATAAAAAAAATCTCCAAAACTACACCTCGGTGTAAAATTGGAGATTATTTAAGATTATTAAAAATTATTAAAAATTATTATAATTACAGCTTATAAACTAAATTACCACTACCATAGTAAGCAAAGATGCCTCGTTGTCTCAAAAACTCTACAGAGTTAATTTCTTTGTAACCCGGTTCATCCCGTTTCGGGAAGCCTTCGAAGTATCGGTGAAGGTAAATCTTCATCATTCGATTGCGGATAACTCGGGTAAATCCAACCGGCGAAAACTCATCTGGAATGATATACCATAAATCTCCCGGGGTCTCTTCGATTAGCTCGCCAGCTAAAGCGTAGGAATTGCCATCCGAAATATTCATATCACAGTAAGTATGCAGTTCTACATCCGGATATTGAGTTTTAAAGTGTTTGAAGATTTTTTGAGTTCCACCTTGAACTAAACAATGTTTCTTACTACAAGCTCGGATAACTTCCCAGATCTCACGATCTGTTCGATTATATCGATGTTTAGCAAACGTAATGATTTGTGCCAATTCGCCGTCAAACTCTAACCCACAATACACTTGAGCGTTTGCGTGACCATTCAAGTGATTCGCTTCCGCGAACTCTCTGGCTTGCTTAGCGGTAAGCTCAACAATTTTGCACTTCCGTGCAGGAATTTTGATTTTGGTAAGACCTAAATGATGCTCGATCATACTAATAACCAAATCGGTTTTATTATAAACATCGTCAATACCAAATCTCAATAATTTGATTCCCTTCTCTGAAAGAGATTTATTCATTCGTTTGAAGAATTGGTTGTCTACTAAGTTATCAGTAAACTCCGGAATGTTGGTAACTTCAATGACCAAGTTACGTTCCGGGATATAGTGATCAAACGTAAATTCACCTACGGTGAGGGATTCGTAATAAACTTCATGCTCTTCTAGCAGAATAGGAACCAAGTTTTCCGCAAAAACGGCAAAATCGAAAGCTTTATCCACTTCCGGCGTAATAAACCGGATATCCACCGTCCCGGTAGCTAAAATCTGATCTAACAACTCTCGACGGTCCCGGTACACGATCTTTAAAGCTTTGAGTAAGAATTCCCCGTTATACAAAAAATTTTTTACGGGTTGCCCATTTTCGGTCACCGAAACGCTTGTAAGTTGATTTTCAATTTTTGATGGATATATTTTCTTCGGTTCTTTAGGTTTTGGTTCTTTCGGCGCTTTCGGAACTTTAACCTTTGGTTCTTTGACTGGTTTAATCTTTGGTTCTTTAGTCTTGCGAGGTTCGCGTTTACCTTCTTGGATTTTACGATCGATAGTTTTAGCGGTACGCTGTTTGATTTGATCTCCGTAAAGATTTTGAACTTCTTTCCGGGTAAGCATCTTTAAGCCATTCTTTTTGAAAACCTGCGCTAAATCATCCAACTTAGTAATACCAAACATCTCGATGTAATCCGCAAGATACAAATTACCGGTATAGTAGAGGTTATGGACTGCGGATAATAAATCTAGGTTATACTTTTGGCCTCTGGTTGTTGGTATAGGTTCTTTTTGATAATCTCCTGTCTTCAAAGAAATCTTGTAATTATTCGCTTTGGCGAAATCTAACAATTCTTTTGTGATTGGGATGCATTCAGCGATTATGTTACCGGATTCTTTCAACATTTTTTACTTCCAAATTTGCTTAAAAATAGATTTTATTATGTTATAACGGCTTAACGGAATCTTCAACTAAAAAAAATCCCCGCTTTCACGGAGATTTTTTTAGTTCTTACATTTTTGCGTTTAACGCAGGATCTTTGATTAGATACCAGTTACTACGAACGTTGAAGCGTATAACGCAGCACGGTCGGTAGAAGTTGGGGTTTCGAAACCAGGGATTGTTGAAAGCGCATATCGGGTTTTGCAAATAATTCCATTCATGCCAGTTTGTGAGTTAATCACTTTCGTGAAAGTCAACGGGATGTACGGGCAGAAGTAACCCATCGCGTCACGGCGGTCTTCACCTTTGTAGAGCAATGTTGCATACTCGAAATCTGTGTAAGGATCTACGACTACGCGTAAACGACCATCTAGAGTACCGACGAAACCAGTTAATACACCAGTTTTAACAATATCAGAACCGATGTGGCCGTGTTCGAATGAATCTAATGAAGCTAATAAGTTAGCTACGCGAGATGAACATAATAACACGTTTGCTTGACCACGGTTTGTACGACGAGCAATCGCTGAAGCTTCGTGAGCAATTTTGAATGCTAATTCGCGAGCGATGTCGATAGTACGTAAGATACCGCTAGAAGCTTGAACAGCGGTAGCATCCCAGTCTGGTAATTGGGTAGCGTGAGTGTTAACGAAGTTAACTACGTCTGCGTCGATGTCAGTTTGGATTTCTGACGCCATTAAACGCATCATCTCGTCGTCAGCCAATAAACCGTGTTGAGATTTAAGATCTTGGTACATCTCTAAGCTGTACTCGCCGTGTAACGCACGAACGATAGCTTCTACTGGTTTTTTCACGATACGGAAACCAACGTAGTTGATATCTGGGCGTTGTTCATCAGCTAAGTTAGCTAATGAGAAGTTACGGATAATTTTTGGATATGAAGCTACGTTTGTGTAAACTGCTTCGATTTGGTAAGCGCCTAAAGAATCACCAACTTTTTTACGACCACCTTTCATAGTAACAACAACGTAGTTGCCTTCTTTGTGAACGATAGTTTCGCCAGCTAACACATCATCTTTAGCTTCAGCCGCTTCGCGGTTTAATTTGTAAAGGATAACTTGTACGCGTTCATCTTTTGGTTTTGCGCGATATTCGTTAACCATTGCATAGATGTATGCAGTTGGAGTAGCCATTGGTTGAACACCAAGTAATTCGTTAGCGATTAAACGTGGATAAACGTAACGGATTAAAGGTAATAAAATTGGAGTGAATGTAGCGATATCTTGAGAAACGGTAGACTCGTTTAATTCTTGATCTTGCGCCGCTGTCGCATTTTCAAGTAATTTACCAAGTACCATTTTTTCAGATTCGTTTAATGCTGGATAACGATCCGATTCTAGTAATGCACCTACATTTTCGTTGAATGTATTCATTCGGAAATTTCCTCTTTTTGTTTACGTAATAAAAATTCGTTTATTATTTATTTTTGAGTTGTATTATTTATTATAATATCTCTAATACAACTCAATTTTAATTATTTATTGCTTACTGGGATTATAGCAAGTGGCTAGGAACCAAAGTTTTGTATTTTGGTAAGCCGGTAACTTCGTTAAGTTCGACCTCTGATTCGTTCATCGCAGCTCTTGGTGTATATTCCGGAAGATCCGCGGATTCGTTTAGTTCAGTTTTAAGAACTTCCGCATCGCGGAATACCAACTCTACGAAACCTTTAGGGTGCACGGCTTCCACGATGAATGGCGAACCACCATATACACCGTTAGGATTTACCCCGACTGCCGTGATGATTAGATCGCCCTCAACGGCACCCGGTTTTAATTGTTTAAGTTTACTATACGCTTTTGGATCTACGTCAGAAACGTAATAACCACGATTTTTACCGGATGCTGAACTTTTCAAACCTAAATTTTTGAGAAGCATTTCGGCCAAAGGTTTAGCATTATCCGCGGAAGTGCGAGCGCTACCGTTGCTGTGGAATTGAAGGTTGAAAACCTCACCTTCGTATTCCACCAATACATCGAAGGTATAATAGCCATCGAACTTGATAGATTTGATATCAAATTTACCCCATTTACCCGGTTTGATGATACCAAACTGTAAGCAGGCTTTGTCGTATGCGTCAATGGCCACTAAACCCCGGTTATCTTCGTAGATTTCGCTATCGCGACCAACTCGAATACCAGTGGTTTGGGTAAATTCTTTAAAGAATTGTTTTTCGTTAACCGATTCATTCACCGCAGAGATACCAAAAGTAATTGAATCTTCATCTTCGGTGGTAAATTCAATGGATTTTGATTTGCTGCTTGGATAGAGACCCATTAGGTTAAATGCTTCCGGATCTTCATCTTGATCTTCGAACTCATCAATGATCTTTTTGTATTCACTTGCCGTGATTTGATAATAAGCTTCATTTTTGTCCATTGAGATCAATTTAGGTTTAACACCGAAAACTTTCGCAAGGCGAGAAACTTCGTTTTTAATGCTGGTTTTACTTTCGTTCATTTCCATATCGGCTTCAGTTGACATATACAATGATAAGCCACCTGGAAGAATGAAAACGATATAACCTTCTTCGAAATCCCATTCGATATCTTCGATGCCGTGAGCTTCCTTGTCTTTAAGAGCTTTCGCTTTGCGAACTACCGAACGGAGTTCTTTTTCTTTGATTTGGAAAACCGGAGATTTCGGGTCACTGAAAGTGTAGTTATCCATAGTTGGATTAACCCCTAGCAATTTCCCGATACGGGCGGCTTCTGCTTTAAATTCATTTTTGTTCATAAGCCACCTCGGTATTAGATCATATGCGAAGGAACTTGTAAGAAACGGTTACCTTTAGGAGCTTCTGTAGATTCGTTCATCGACTCATTCACTGCAGAGATACCAAAAGTAATTGAATCTTCATCTTCGGTGGTGAATTCAATTGATTTTGATTTGCTGCTTGGGTAAAGGCCCATTAAACTGAACGCTTCCGGATCTTCATCTTGGTCTTCAAACGCATCGATGATTTTTTTGTATTCGTTAGCAGTGATTTGGTAATAGGCTTCGTTTTTATCCATAGAGATCAATTTAGGTTTAACCCCGAAAACTGAAGATAAACGGGAAACTTCGTTTTTAATGCTTGCTTTACTTTCGTTAATTGGAGCACCAATTACCGGAACTTGAACACCACGTTCACCTTCGCGACCAGTTTGAGCTGGAGCTGGAGTATCTTTAACTTCACCCGCCATACCAGGTTTGTCGTCAGTTTGAACATCTGCGCCTAATGTTGAACCTACGAAATCATCGCGACCCGCGTTTCTTAACAAATCTAAAACGCGTGGGGCTTCTTCTTCACCAGAAGCATAGTAGCCGGATGGATCGTTGTCTACGACAGTAGCGTTTACGTCTTGGTGACGATAATCACCGACATCGTGGTAACCACGTAAAACATCACGTAACGTGTATTCGCGTCTTTCTTCCGCGTAACGATCATATTCGTCATCTTCTGGACGGAAGCCACGAGCACCATCGTTACCGTATGGAGCATCCGTGTGACCTACGCCAAGTTCAAAATTGCGAATTTGGTCACGTAAAAGTTCAATTTCTTCATTAAGATCTTGGATTTCTACATTTTTAGAACGAAGAATTCCTACAAGATTCTCCATTAGTGCTTTATCAGCCATTTCATTATCCTCTAAGTTTTCAGTTGTATGAATTGCTTCGTCTTCTTCGCGAATTGGAAGATCCTCAGGATCTTCGCTTTCAAAAACTCCACTCATAGTGGCAGATTGATCGCTTGGATTGGTTACAATGTCAAAAGTAATTAAGTTGAATTCTTTAACGACTCTATCCGCCCCGACATTTCCGCTAGCGCGGGAGCTTACCGAGATTTTAACTCCGTGACGGATCATAGATTTGATGGTTTCCGCTTGCGGGGTATCAAAGATTACCGCTTCGCCCATTACGTAGTCACCTTCGATCCACAATTTAGTGATCTTAGCCACAGCATTTTTAGGATCTACTGTTAAACGACCTTTTGGGTGTTCCCACTCCATCAAAGTGTTGATGGTACCATTCTCAATTTGGGTTTGATATTTCGCAACTTCGCGTTCCCAAAGAGCTCTCGGATAGATACGTTTGTTGTTATTTATCTGTTCGATTGTAGCGAATTTACCGCGAATATAGAAGAACTTTTCTTCATCTTGAATTCCTTCAACAAGTTGGAATTCATGCAATTCGCTTTCGCATAAAGCGTTTAATGCATTTTGATCTTCGTTAATGATTTCCGGATTCATTAGTTTGTTGACCTTAAAATTGTTTGTTGTTATTTATATTTAATTCTTACGATTTTTGCGATCATCCTCAACTAAAGTGAGCTCATCGCCATTGATCGCTTGTTTAAACTCTTCAATATTTAATTGATAGATGTTTTTAGGTAACCCGGATTTTAAGTAAACGCGATAACAAGATCTTGGGAAATTCTTCTCTCTTAAACGATTAAAGAATTTGTTACGTTTAATATTAGAATCTAACAATAAAGTTTCCTGATCTTTTAAGAACTTGTTCAACAACTTGAGCAACTTCTTCTTTCCAATTTTATCCAACCAGTTGATGTTGAAGCAAAGATATCGGGATTTCGAACTTCTCAAAACTAACGCCGTTGGCGTCTTATCCCAACGTTTCGCAGTTTGTGCTTGATACCCATCAATCTTGCAAATCATTCCGTTGGTCATTTTAGTGACTTTCTTCAATTTTTCGTCTCCCGGCGAATATTATGAGTCAAGGCATCAAACAAATCTTTAGCATCCAATTTGAAAATTCTTGGCTTCGCCAAAGCTTTGCGATGATAAAGTCGATAAGCTTTCTTAGTAAATCTAAATCTTCTAATTGCTCTAATAATCGGGATCATCTCTAATCTGGATTTGTTTTGAATATCTTTGCTTATAAGAAAGTTCATCAATTTAGTCTTTTCAAATCGGCTCAACCAGTTTACGTTAATACCAAACACGTGATGTTTATTCGAACGAATAACAATCACCACCGGGTTAATATCGTAGGTCTTTGGAGTTAGCGCGATGTACTCCGTAAAGATGAAATTCCCTGGAAGAAATGCAGTAGAAGCGGTAACCGCTTTCTTTGTGCGCTTCCAAGTTCTTACTAATTCCTTACCCGCGGAGGCGCTTGGTGTAAATGCTTTGATGATAGTATCCGCTAACGTCATTAACCAAAGCTCCCAAACACATCATCAATTTTAGTTTTAGAAGTTTTCTCTTTTAGAGGATTTTCCGACGCTACTAGTTGTTCCTCTTGTACAAAATCTTTAATATCCTCAGCGTGCGAGTTTTGTTGACCAAAAAATTGATCAATCCCTTCCAAAGTTTTAATTGTAGGAGCTTCGATTCTAGAATCATTTTGGTGAACTAAATCTACCGCGGAGCGGTCAAACGAGTAGGATTTCAAACTTAATTGATAGCAAGATGGAGTATTAGAATAAACAAATTTATTATTAACTCCAGGAACGTGCAATTGACAATCCGTAATCTCCATCAATTTTCCGTTAGGGAAGACCAACAAATTCGAAATGATCTCTTTCGGGTGAATGTTACCGTTTTGATCTTTTAAAGGTTCCAAGGATTTCAAACTGACGAAAACTTGCAAGGTATCGTCATTGATCAATCCGTAATTGTTGAACGCGAATTGTAATCCGTTCGGATATTCTTCGTTGTCTGAGATTAATACAAAGAATTCCAAAGCATCGCGATAGAGATCGGTTTTGAGAGTTTTAAAATCACCAAAAACGCGATTCGCTAGTAGACTAGCTTCAGCGATTTCGTGAGCATTCGACCCCCAAGAATCCATCAGTTTCTCAGTTACTAGGAATCGCACCGGAGTACCATACAGACGAATCAACTCGTCGATTAATCCAGTATTTAGACTATAGTCTGGTTTTTGGTGAAAATTAAAATTCATTTAGATCTACTCGATTAGCTAACTTTAACTTACTTTGATGTTACGAATAATCGGTTTGCGTTTATGGCAAGGGTTAACGATAATAATTGATCTATTATAAACCCAATAGCTTAAGTCGCCAGTTTCAGAATCAATCGCTTTTTGGACTTCGTCTGCATATTCGAAAATGCTGAGACCGGCGCGAGACATAGCTGCGTCTCCGGTAGGGAATACGTAAATTCGATCTAAGCGATCATCACACATATAATGTAAGCGACCCATCTGAGCTTTTAAACGCATCATTGGATAAGCGATATCATAAGGGCCAACTACACTAAAGTGTACATTTCCTAATTGATAATCTTTCTCAATTTCTGCGATTACACGCATTACCTGGTCTTGGATGAATTCGTAAACGTCTTCTTGCGTGGTATTCACTACATTTGGAATAGTCGCATTGGTAGGTACCCCAGAGACTTCCGGTGATTGAAGAACTTTAACCAACTCATCGCGTTGTTGAGAGTTCTTTTGGAATAAAATCCAACTGTGTAATGTTGAACTAAACGCTTCCGGAGTGTACATTCGAATAATATCTTCCACCGCGTTTGAAGTGAATCGCATATTCTTACGAGTATTGCTCACATCATACATGTCTACTGGGCTAGATAGAAATTCAATTTTACCAGTAGGATTGTAAGTATCAAAATATGGTTCAACCCATTGGCTAGTAGGGCCTTTAGTTTTCACTACAGGCATAACTTCCGCAACGGCGGATTTTGGCAAAGTTTTGATGGCGCTAGCAATCAGGTTATCTGTTGTTTCGCCATCTAACTGACTTAATACGGCGTTTGCACCGTTTTGGTAAGTTTCCATTTTATTTCCTTTATACTAAAAATTCGGTTAACGTGATTGGCGGGTTACTTCGCTGGAGCGCTAAATTGATGAATTTGACCAGCTTCTTTCCATTCTTTCCAACCACCGTAGAATTGACGAGCACCTTGATCATAGATCTCTACGTCGTTGGCTACGAAAGCTACAGTGAACTCGACAATTTGATTCTCTGTAGCGTTTGAAAAACTCAGTTGACTGACGTTTTCAATACTACATCTTTTCAAAGACATTACTGGTGAAGATCTCCAAGAATTTCTACCGCGGCCTGTGGTGTCATTGTGATATTGGTCACCGTAATCGCTGTCTTTCGAAATAAACACGTTGAACGTGTAATCATCGAAATAGCGATAAGCTTGTTCGCGGAATTGAGCAGTGAACATTTTATAAAACTCTAAACTTGAATTATCGTAAAATGTCATGCTAAATTTGTACTGATCTGGTAAACCGTAGTTATGAGCCCATCGGTTTCCAACCCAAGAATTAAGTTGAGCCGCCCCAATTTGGGGTAATTGGAGATCTTTAAGGTGTAAGCTTAAACGTTCGTTATCTTTTGGCGACCAAGCTAGAATGTTACCAGTACCTTTCGCTTCATTATCGTAGTATAAGGTGTCGGCTGGCGCATTTGGGTTGTTGAGCATTTTATAGTTCCAAGCAAAATACACCTCAAAGCTATTTGCGCGCCCCCAATCAACTTGATAAGCAACCTGCAGCGCATCAGTAAATTTCATTCGATTGTAAACTCCTTATAATATACAAATATTTATACAAATCTAATTTATCAAGCTACTGCGTTATCTAAACACTCGAACTTTAGGATCTAACGTTTTATCCGCCAACGGCAGAAATTCACTGTAAGTGAAAGTTACTGGGTATGTCACAAGTTCGTTTTGTTTGTCATCCCCATAATCCACCGCGCCGATATCGCTTAAGAAAGCATTTTGCATGACGTAACCCATTACTTTGTTACCAGTTTGGTCTAACTGGTAAACGCGAATATCAGTTTGATAGTTTGGAAGACTCGCTGCATATTCCGGTCTTAATAATGCCGTTTTAACATCTTCGAAAACATTTCCTAGACTGAAAGGCGCGCGATCTTCTCGTTCAAACAAATCCGTTTGTAATGTTAATAATCGGGCTTGTGGGTTACCCATATCTTTGTAAACATTCAATGCCGTGTGCTGTAAGCGACTATCATCAATTTCTCGGAACCATCTGTCCAGATTTTTACGAAGTAAAAGCGCACTATCATCTTCGAAGGTTAAGGTCCAGGTATCGTTAAAATTGGTTTCTCCGCGAAGATTGTATTTTCGACCAAACCTCCACATACTTGCCGTATGCATACTACGTTGTGGAAAACTGGTCGCTTTACAAAGAATGTTCCATTTCCAAGGATGCTCCCCACCGTGTAAAGGGATAGTAAACTCTAATAGGAATTTGTTTGTACGAACCCCAGCTCCTCGGTTTAATTGCTCGCGCAAATCTCTCCAAGTAGTGTGGATAGCTTCTGGGTTAACCATCGTCTCTTCATCGCCGTTAGCTTCCGGAGAGATAATAGGGTGCTTATCATATACGGATCTTCCCGTATACGGGGTCATTCCAAGCTGTTCGCGAGGGCCGCGATAGGTTGGATAATCGTAGGTAATGGCAGGTCCTGGAGGAACCTTACCAGTTTTAGGATCTACTTTTGGATCAACCCAAAATTCCCCAAGCGCGCCAGTTCCTTTGTATAAGCTGGAAGCTTTACTGAAAGCATCCACTCCGTTAACTTTAGTTAGTTTGTTTGAGTAAAAATTACGATCAACTTTGACTCGTTGGAATTCGTGACCTTCCGGAGTTTGCCAACCTTCTGGGTGTTGTTTAGTAACGTTAAGATGATTCTCGTACGTTTCGTTATGCAAATCGATTGGAGAACCTGTCGATTTTTCGCCAGTAGCGAGATTTGTCTTTCTTTCCATTATTTTGAGAATAGTATTATGTTGAGTATATTAATATAGATTTATTCCATCAAAAAAATTTTTTTCAGGGTTGTTGAGTTTCGGTGACCAAAACTTTAACATTTCAAAATAAAAAAATCTCTCAAACTTTTCACTTTAGTGACGATTGAGAGATTTTTAGATGTTTTATTATAATAAACTTACTTTAACTTTCTTTACTTGCTATAAGCTTCTCTATACTTCGTATACAAACTATGCACCGCTTTTGGGGTATTTTGTTTAAAGAAAGCGTAATCTGCTAAGTTTTGGATGACTTTAGTAGCCGAGATATCCGCATCGGATCGCTCAATCTCTTGTACATCAATTCCTGGAGCTTTCAATAATTGACGCTCATATTCTTCTTTACGATCGCTTCCGGCATACAAGTGATTGATGTTGATCTCAGCTTTCTTCAATGCAGTAAAGATGTTACCAGAAACCAATTCGATGACTTTGACACCAGGAAATGCTTTCTTCAACGCTTCTAAACGCAAATCTTTAGTATCTTTTGTATCTGCAGAGGTTACCAAACCGATTACAATTTCATCACATTCTTTGCGAGCTTTGTCAATCATTTTGACGTGACCGTTGGTCAAAACTCTAAATTTACCGAAGACCAAACCGCCGTTATTACCTTTCAACGCTTTCAAGTAGAACATCTTCGCGTTAGTTTGAATGTCATCCATTACCGTGGCTTGATTTTTCTTACTATGAACTCCTTCAAAGTTAAGTTGTTTGATGCGCTTCGCAATTTCGTTCAACCCTTCTTTGATGTCCTGAGTTTTAGTATCGTTAGCAATTTGGCGAGCTACCTCTAATACATCGTCCCAATAAGCTTGTTCTGCTTTTGGATCATCTTCCATCCAACGTAGTTTCTTCGCGGAACGCGCTTCTCTATCTAATTGGTAGGTTTGTTGGGCTTTATACATGGCATTACCTTGATGAAGTACAATCCCTTCTTCTTTTCCACCAAATTCACTTTCTACATTAACAAAGGCTTCAACCAAAGTATTGAAGTAGGTTAAAGGATCAGTTTCCAAAGATTTTAAGGTCATTCTACGTGATTTGAGTTCGCTAGCCAATACTTTGTTTTTAATCCCATTCAACATAGTATCCGCAGGGAATAGAACACCCTCAAACAGAACTGGTGGAGTAATCAACTTCAACGCGTCCGCGTAAACTTTGTTGTTTGCCGTTTCAAAAGATTCAGAATTCGTTTTAAGTTTACCAAATCGAAGTTCCGGTTTAGCTTTACCGTGGCCAAGTAAGATGATAGTTCCGGTTTTGGTATATTCTGACATTACGGTATTTTTGGTTACCAAAAACTCACAAAAGATTTCTGTATTGTTTGGAATTTTGTTGTAGTCGCTAGCTTTTAGTTTTTCTAAATGATCAAAAACTTTATCAAATTGAGAGTTACCAATACTGACTTGATCCGCTAAAGCGGTATCTTTGATGTATTCAAATTCTCCGCGATAGAAAATTTGACCTTTGTAGGCCACGATCCAGTCATCCAAAGTACCGGAATCATTGATTTTCACCAGCGTAAGTTTAACCCCGTCCGTTTTAGCTTCAATGCGCGTTTTGGTTTGCATAAAGCTTAAAATTTGATCTGCGGTTTTGAATTTGCTGGTAACTTGAGGAATGGAGATGTCTAACATTTAGGTTACCTTTAAGAAATTGGGTTTATTAATATTTAAAAATCTCCGCGAAAGCGGAGATCTTTTGAGATTGGATACCTAACGACCTAATGAATCATCTACTAAAGTGAAGCGATGATGATGTTCATTGTAATCATATGGAATATTATATTCTTCGTGCGTTTGATAAGCCAACAAAACCGGGAAGTTTTTGGTAGTCTTAATATCCTCTTTGAGGTATGTAAGAACTTCGATTTCGTCGAAATCCGCGTGATCATTGAAAACTTCTAACGCAGTTAGAAATTCATCAAGCTCTTCGCGAGTTTCGAGATATCGATTTTTGCAGTATTTAGATTCGAGTTCCTGGAAGCGCTCTTTCTTTTGCTCCGCTTCCGTTTTGAATTCGCTTAGAAGGATGGTTTCGTCATGATATCGGAGCCATACCTTTTCAGTATTCTCGTCAACGAAAATTAATGCATCAAATTCTAAATCTCCGAGTTCTTGGATAGATTGGCGTTTACCATCATTTAGTTTGGAGAATACTAATTTTTTGAAGTATTCCGGTTCTTCGTGATGCCAGCGAAATCTTGAAATGATATATTCGAATGCTGTGACGTCGTCTTCCTCACGAGTAACATAATCCCACGCACTGAAAAGGTCGTAAGTTTTATAAGCTACGATTAATTTTAACATTTTTATTTCTCCTGTGTTCGAGTATGGGTAAGTTGTTCAACGAAACTTTGAGTGTTCGTTTATCTTTATGTGTTGTATTATATCTTACAATTTACTTTAACACAAATAGAAAATGCCTATCGGTGTAATAGGCATTTCCTGCATTAGTTATTAATAACTGATCTTAACGTTCAACTTTTCTAAGTATGCGCGATACTTTGGTTTGTATTCATCTGGAAGTTTATCATAGGCGAGTTGAATATCCAATTCGCAAAGCTCGTTAGTTATTTCCGCTCCGCTGATATGTTGCTTGGAGATCTCACCTGTCTCTAAATTCATACAAACACGATCATAACCATTTAAGTGCTTATAGTATTGGTATACCCCAACATTTGCATATCGGATCGGTACGATCAAATTTGAAGTTTCCGGGATATCCTGCGGTTTTCGCAATAGCATCTTAAGCCAGTTGAACATCTTCAACTACCCCTACTTATTCGGTTGTCCAATATTCGAAAATTTCCGGGTCTAGCATTTTATCTTCATACCAAACTACACCATTGCCTTTGATGTTTTGCATCCCGAAAGTAATTTTGCAAAATTCACATTCCATCAAGTTTTGGTAACCAACTTCTACTAACTCTTCGTCTTGCTCTTCTGGGTCTGCTAACCACCAAAGTTCTGGAGTTTCGAAAATTCGAAGTTCATCATTACAGAAACCTTGTAAGTATTCTGAATTTAGATAGATTTTGACTACTGGTCCTTTTGCTGGTTTGAAGATAGCGTAACAAGCTTCTACCACGATGAATTTGCTTAGTCGTTTAACTTTGTTAGTACTTACGCCTTCCCCGGCTAATCGAGCTACTACAGCTCCACCAATTACCGAACCTTCACCTAATTGCTCCGCAATAGATTTGAAAGCTTCGGATTCTTGGAATGAATTAACAATAGCTTGAATTCGAGGTTCTAGCCACTCACGGATTTTCTCCGATTTCGGAAATTTGAAATTGCCAGCGCCTTGAACTTTGTAACTGTCAGTTGAGATAAATTCAACGTGACGGCCATTAACTAACGGTTTACCGAAAAACATATATTTTGCTCCTTAATTATTCTGTGGTTTGAAACGCTCTGCAAATTCTAGCGCAGCTAGATACGCAAGAGCTTCAATTTCAGTTTCAAAACATAATCCAAAACTTACGCGTAAGCGTTCATATTTGGAATCGTTGTATTTGACTTGGATGGCTTTAGTAAGATCTTCACTTGCACGGAAGTAATCTTCACCAAATTTCGGCTCGAAAGATTTTGGAAGTTTAATAAAACCTAATTGGTTTCCGAAAGATTTTGGCTCTTCGCTTACGCGATTCTTTTCAACAAACTCTAAAGTTTTGTTAGATTTTTCGATGATGAAGCTCTCTAGCTCTTCCCCTAAAATACGAACCGGTAAGTGGCCATCTAAGTAGTAAAATTTCATTTGTTGCTCCTGTGTTTTAATTTTACATGTATTATAATACACTTAAATCATAAAATCAACTACCAATTTGCTACTTTAATAATTCTTGTAGATTAAATCTAGTATTGCAAGATTTTGGGACATCCTTCAAATCGATTTGATAGTTGATTAGTTTACCAGTTACCGAATGTGGAACCTTGCTGTTTGGGAATTTCCACGCTAGTGGCTCCATCCCTTCGATAGCAATTACTTTCCAGAAACCATCCGGGATTGCAATATTGTTGAACCATTTTGGGGTATAACAACTTTCAAAGTAGGTTCCGGAGATTACCAATACTCGTTGATGGTGTCCCCTTAGCTTCGCGTAACCCTCTAAAGTCTTCCAAAGCCCGCGATTCAATTCCGCAGATTGCGGAGCAATGTTAGTCATTAGGAAGGATTCCTGGATGGTTTTCGGGTAGGAAGTATTGCTAGCCGCAGAGAGATGACCTCGATCCCATCCAGATTTGTTATAATCTTGAGGTTTCGGAGAATCTAATACTCTCGGATCTTGGATAAATTGCGCATCGCGTACATATTCCAGTTTGAAATCTGTTGGTTCTAAAGTTTCTACTACCACTTCCGGTACCCGGAATCTTTTGTTGAAGTACGAAGTGTATTGTGCATTGCACAATTTTTGAATAGTATTAGTATACTCAAATTGAATTGGGTATGTTTCGCATTGGGTTTGGGTGACCTGATAAGTTGGAGTTTCCGGGTTCGCAGTTTTTGCGGTGGAAAATGTATTAAACCCAGCAAATCCCGCGAGTAATGCCGTACCGGCAATCAACGTAGCTTTTAATTTTTTAAATTTAGTTCTCATTTTGTAATAGGTTTTAGTTTAATGGATATTTTTATGTATATTATAATACATTAAATTATTTTTTTTCAACTTCAATTTTACACTAAAGTGTATATTTTGAAAAATTGAAAACGAAAGAGTTCAAGTTTCGGTGACCGAAACTCGAGAGGTTCAAAATAAAAAAAATCTCCGCTTTCGCGGAGATGGCTTAGTATTGAATGCTATTAGTCTTCGATTATAACTTGCAAGTATTCACTATTGATCGAGTCTGTCGAAGTAGCGTCCGCAGAGACGGTTACTCGATTTTCGGTGATAGTGGTTTTGCCTTGAACGTACGGGGCATAAGCATCGGCGGCGGTTTTTGAGATGTCGACGCTTGCGGATTGACCAGATTTTACGTTAATTATTAACTTGGAAATGATTTTATCCTGGTTTTCAACGCTGCCCGTTATTGATTTGCCCTGTTTAACTTCATACTTCACGTTAGTGGGTATAACGTTGGGGGTCGATACTGCGCGGAAATGGCTTGAATCCCTATAATTGTTAACGTATTTGGTTGATGCGCCGGTGATATTTGATGCCGCTAATCTGGATGTTGAGGGTGTAAATGATCCAATGACTGCGATTGCTTGCCATTTACAGTTTTTTCCGGCGGGGCGACATAATATAAACGCAAAACTAGCGCTTTTAGTGAACTCTAGCACCCCATCTACAAACGTGACACCGTCACTAGGTCTTTGCGGTGAGTCAGCAGCGACGCCCGAATCGAACCTCACCGCGCCCGCGTAAGCTAAGCGGCCATTGGAAAGCTCAACAACATAAGAACTGTATGCACCCATTCTATCGCTATAAACAACCACAGTACTCGCACCATCCAAACGTATTCTTAGTCCTTTGAGATCATCACGTTCCGCGAAAATATTCCAATTATCGGCCCCACATGTGTAGTTATAGATACTACCGTCCGCTCTAGGCGTCATCATCGCCAACACTGTATTAGTATCCAACTCCGTTGCGGTAATTCGAGGACAATCCACACTTGGAACGTAGGTAGTATCGTTTTTGGTATTAGCTTTTAAAATAATAGTATCTGTATTATTTTTGGTATTTTGGTCTAATGCGCTGTTAGGATTTACAGTAGCAGAGAATTGATAAGTTCCTACGTCATTCGCTTTTACACTAAAGCGTAGAATGAAAGTGCCACCTTTTGCCAAACCTTTCAGATTGTAGTTTAGTTGATCTAAAGTTTCAACTTCATCCACTGCTTGTTTAGAAGTACGAACATCCAAGATTTCGTAGTTACCTAATAATGGTTTTTGAACAGTAAGATTCGTTAATTCATTTTTAGATTCGCCAGTATTGGTCACCGTAACGGTAACATTGTAAGTCTCGCCAGTAAATGCAGAAGTCTTATCGGCAGCGATACCTACTCCGATTTCCTGGAAAATCGAATCTAACGCGGTTAATTGGATGCACTCCCCATCTTGCTTAGCGAGCAGAGTAGTGCCTTTCTTCCAAGGTTTTACCGGCAAAGAGCTAATGGCCTCACAAGACAAGCCAGATTCCGCGTTAACTTCCCATTGTTTTGAAGCCGGATTAAAGGTGATACCTTTACCTAGGTTATCCGGAGTAATTACTTTTAATGTAGTCATTAATTTTCCTTTTGATTGGCTAATAAAAAAAGAGACAATTGAGTATTTATCTCTTTATTTAATTAAAAATAACTTAATGATTGAATTATTACGTTATTAAACCAAAGCTCTTACAAAATAACGAACTTTCAAATCTACTGCTTCGCTGTGGGTTGAAGTGGCGTAAACCGTAAACCCGGAATTCTCTACCGATCCGATATGCGCATTTTCGTGGATAGAACCAGCTGGGGTATCTTCCGCGGTAGCTTGTACGTTTAAGATTTTTGAAAAACCGTAAGAGATTAGGTCAACGCGTTTTGAACCTTCGGTTCCAGTTCCTTTTACAACCGGAGTGGTTTGGATGGTTAAAACCCCACCAACTTCGACTAAATTACCTTGTTTGATTGCGTAATTGTTTTCACCTACGGTGACATCCGGTTGAACGGAATCGAATTGTTCGCGCGTCGCGAAAACTTCCGGGATTTCGATTGGGGTGTTAAAACCGTTAATATCAACATTAATTAACATTTATAATTCCTTAAAAATTGGGCTCCGGAGAGCCCTTCGATTAATCTTCGATGATTACATCCAAGTATTGAGATTTTACGCTGTCAGCGGATGTTGCATTAGCGGAAACGGTAATACCGGTATCCGTAATGGACACCAAGCCAGAAGTTTTTAACGGAATTAATCCGTTCCAGTTGATAGTAGCGCTTGATGCGGTACCCGCTTTAACTTTCAATACCGAAACTAAAGTTTCTGTTGGGTTGATAACAATGCTGGTATTATCTACACCTTCCTCAGGGATAATCTGGAAAGTCGCTCTAGCGCCGTGTAAAACATCGATGTATTGGGATGATCCCTCTACCACACGAGATTTCTTAGAAACGCTACCGCCTTGAACATCTGTTAATTCAATAGATTTAGCTTTAGAAGGTTTAGAGAAACAAATCGCCCAGCCCTGCAATGCGCAGTTTTTACCGCGAGGTTTTGCTAATAAGAAGATAGAACCATAGTCACCATTAATGGTGATATTTTGAGCCGCTTCATCGATTGTTAAGTCTACAGATGGAGTTCCTCTCGAAGGTGAGAATACCGCGCTGCTTTCGAGCGATGTACCATAGCCTTGTTTATCGGAAGGGATCTTATAGTCAATATAACCAGTTTCATATCCTGATTTTACAAACAAGGTTTGGTTATTGCTTCTCGCGGGAACACCGTAAGCAATAACAGTTGATGGAGATGAAAGTTTTAATTGGAGACCTACGCTAGTTCTATCCGCGAAGACCACAGTGCCTTTCGGAGAGCCACTACCCCAACCTTGCGCCATTCGACGATTGACTTTCTTACCACCTTTATTATCAACTTCAGTATGGGCCTGACCCAATACCGTACCGGTAGCTACGTCAGTTAACTCCACAATTGGGCATTCTTCGGAAACTTCTAAGTTTGCATCGGTTTTAGTTTGAGCATTTAAAACGATGGTAGAAGTATTGTTACCAAGATCTTTGTCTAACGCAGAGTTAGGGTTTACCATTGCGGTAAATTGATAGTTACCTAAAGCGGCAGGAACTACCGTGAAACGGATAATTGCGGTACCACCTTTTTTAGTGTTTTTAATATTATAAGTAAAATCATCTACTCGTTCAATTTCTTCTACTTGGACTTTTGAAGTTTCCAAATCTTTGATGACGTAGGCTACACCTAAACCTTCAGGTTTTGAAATGTTTAAGTTAGTTAATTCGTTAGTTCCTTCACCAGTATTGGTTACGGTTACTACAACGCGATATTCTTCACCAGTAAAACCGTTAGTACGGCTTGCGGTAATACCAACACCAATTTCTTGGAAGAAGGTGTCAAAAGAAGATAAACGCACACATTGGCCATCTTGTTTAGCTAATAAGGTTGTCCCTTTCTTCCAAGGGCGTTCTGGCAATGAATCGATTGACGCACAATCAAAACCAGATTTTGCTTCCCATTGATTGGTAACCGGGTTGAATTCGATCCCTTTACCTAGGTTAGCAGGAGTAATTACTTTAATACTAGTACTCATTAAGTTATTTCCTTGTTATAATAAAAAGAGAGGGAAGATTTTTAGATCGACCCTCTCGAATCTTCACATCGATCTTTAGATATTTAATCTTCGGACCTTCGAAGAACTACGCCAAAGGCGTATATCTCGCAATTAAGCGGTTAATTATGCGAATTAAGCTTTCTTGATTAAGTAGCCTAATGAAACTTCACCAGTACCGTCAGTTAATTCAACTAAATTGTCAGTGTCTAACACTAAACCGTCAGTAGTTGCTTTTAATGGAGAACCAGTACCAACTTTGATTTTAACTGGGTTAGCTGCAGTACCATTACCTTCTAAACCGTTACCTACTGTAACTGGAACTAAATCACCAACGTTTACACGAGAAACAGTTTGACCTTCTTCTGTATCTTTAGCACCAACAGTGAATACCAATTCGTTAGTAGTAGCTTCGAAACTTACTGCTTTTAAGAAGTGGTCAGCTTTAGCTGCTGGGATTAATGATGCTAAATCCACTTTAACTTCAGTATCATCACCTTTAGTTAATTTTAACTCAGTACCTACTAACTCAGCGTTTTTAAGACCAGCGCCTTTTAATTCGTTGATGATAGCATCAGTTAAACCGATACCAGTAGGTTTGTTTTCTAAATGAGCAGCGTGAAGTTTAACGTCCCATTTGTTAGCTTCTAATGCACCTAACTCGATTGTTTTACCAAGGTTGCTAGGAGTAATTACTTTAATAATAGCCATTATGTTTTTCCTTATGAGGTTTTGTTTTACGTAATTTATTTAAAAGATTTCAAATAACCTCCAAATCTACGCTTTCGCGTAAACTCGGAAGTTATGAGAATTACATTGCTTCAGTAGTGTGAGCGTAAGATAATGTTACTGCGCCAGTACCATCAACAAGAACTTCACTTGCGTGATGAGCTTTCTTGAGGTAATCTACTTCAGCTTTTAAGGTTTCTAATTCGCCTAAAATGCGTTTGAGTAATTCTGGATCTACGTCTTTACCGTCGCGACCGTTAGCACCAGCAGCACCGGATGGACCTACAGGACCAACTGGACCGGTATCGCCCTTATCACCTTTAGGGCCTTGCGGGCCTACCGGGCCTTGACGACCTTCATCCCCTTTATCACCCTTGTCACCTTTAGCGCCTGGGCAACCTTTCTCGCCTTTAGGGCCTTGAGCACCAGCTTCACCGCGTTCACCGCGTGGGCCTTGGTCACCGCGTTCACCTTGAGCACCTGGGATACCTTGGATACCTTGTGGGCCTTGTTCACCGCGTTCACCGCGAGGGCCTACTTCACCGCGTTCACCACGTTCACCGCGTTCACCACGAATACCTTGAGCACCTTGATCACCTTGAGGACCGCGTTCACCACGATCACCCTTGTCACCTTTCTCGCCCTTTTCGCCTTGCTCACCGCGAATACCTTGTTCACCACGATCACCCTTTTCGCCTTTATCACCGCGAGGGCCTTGAGGACCAGCAACACCTTGAAGACCTTGATCCCCTTTGTCACCTTTCTCCCCTTTGTCACCTGGTTCCCCTTTAGGACCTTGAGGGCCTGGGCAACCTTGTGGACCGCGAGGGCCTTGCATAAAGTCGAATTGCGCTGATGCGCCAGCTACACATTCTTCAACTGCTGGTTTAGTTTCTGGGCAAGAGCAGATGGTAACTTTCTTGTTTTGTTTCTCTTGTAGTTTAGCAGCTAATTCATCTGCAGCGCTACAAGTTTTGTCTAATACGAATGACATTGATTATTCCTTCTAATAAACTAATGATTACCTTGTGAAGTCGCACCTAAATGCTCCGGATGTCCTGGATGAACTAAACCTTTGATAGCGTCTTCTAATTTTTCGATACGAGCTTGAAGTTTTTGAACTTGAGCTTCATACACCGGATTTTGAACGTAAGCATTGAAGAAGTCTTCGATTGATCCGTTATGACCTTGAGCTTGCCAAAGTTCGTAAGCGGATTTACCGTTTTCACCATCTTGACCTGGTTCACCTTGCAAACCACGCTCACCTTGAGGACCAGCTTCCCCGTCACGGCCTTTGTCGCCTTTAGGGCCTTGATCACCACGTTCACCTTGATCGCCTTTCGGACCTACCGGACCTTGGTCCCCTTTAGGACCTCGTTCACCGGTATCGCCTTTTTCACCTTTTTGACCTTCTGGGCCTACGCTACCTTGTTCACCCGCTGGACCTGGAACACCTTGCGGACCGATTGGGCCTGGGGCGCCTTGTTCACCTTGAGGACCTTGAGGACCAGTATCCCCTTTAGGACCTTGAGGGCCTTCTGGACCGACTAGATGTTTCACCTTTAACGCATCTTCAGATTTTTTAATTGCTTCAGCAACACTAGCCAACGGAGCATAACCTTCAATACGGAAACAAGATGATCTAGTAGCGCTAGCGGATTCAGTAGCAGGTTCTACATTGATTTCTGACATTTAGAATTCCTTGTTTTTACCAATTATTATATTTAAGTTTCGTTGAACCGATTATAAATCTTCAGAGCTTCCAGCGTTTGTTAAACCGCTATCGGTAGCTGGAGCTGCTGAATCCACTGGAGCTGCTGGAGATTCATCTAAATGATCAGTTGCTTCGCCAGTCGCGCTACCTTCACTTACAGTGTTATCTTCAGCAACTGGATCAGCTGGTTTAACCTCGGTTGAAGTTTCCGCTGTAGCGGTATTTTCAGTTGTTTCAGCTGGAGCTGGGGTTACGTCACTTGAAGTTTCCGCTGTAGCGGTATTTTCAGTTGTTTCAGCTGGAGCTGGGGTTAC
>CAUTXE010000002.1:0-41901 GCA_963542185.1 uncultured Candidatus Saccharibacteria bacterium
AGATCCGCTGGATTTAGTGGTGGGTTTTTTGGCTTTTGGATAAAAAATCCTAGCTGGTTTCGCGGCGCGAACTGGTTTTTTGACTACGGTGCGTTTTTGCTTCTTAGCGAGTTCCTGTTTTTTCTTTAACTCGTCCTCGGCGACTTGTTGCTCGATCCTAGCGGTGACAATTTGGATATTTTCGGCGTCAGCCATATCTTCGTAAATACTGAGAATATGGCGAAGGGTAGAAATGGAGTGATCGAGAGCATAAGCGGACTCAAGTGCTTCGACGGCGGCCTTGCGGTGACCGAGTTTTTCTTCGGATTTAGCGAGTGCAATAAAGCGAGCTGGCACGTCACCTTCAAGTTTTAGAGCTTGCTGAAAGGCCATGCTGGCTTTTTCGTAGGCACCCGTCTCGAGGTAAATTAACCCTACGTTATGTAGAGAAGATGGGTTACTGTCGAGGGACTGGGCGATTTCGAAACATTCGATAGCTTCGTCGTAATTTTGTGATTTAGCATAGAGAATGCCGAGACGGTTGTAAGCCGCGGCGTTGGTTTCGTCAAATTTCAAGATAGTGAGCAAGGCTTTTTCGGCACGAAGAGTTTTGCGCTCTTTCATACTGACCTTGGCAATATCCCAAAGTTTTTTCATTTGCGCATCAAAATTCTTGTTTTCTGGAGCCGGTTTTTTGAGCCTGGCTTCGATTTTTGGTTCGAAAAAAATCAGAAAAATCACGAAAAGTAAGATGAGGAAAATTCCTAGCATATCTTATATTATACATGAAAATGCTTAAAACACCAAAATTTTGAGGAGCGACAGTGGTGGATGAAGGAGTTTATCGTGCGCAGAATTAGTCTTATGTTGAGAGTAGATATGAAAGGTTACAAGAGGTTAGCTACGAGCTGGAGTTTTTTATTGGCGGCATAATCTGAGGTGAGATGCTTGGTCTCGATGAGACCGGAGATTTTCTGGAGAAAAACTGGATTTTTGGTTTTGTAGTAAGATTTTTCGGCTAGTTCAATAGTGATATCGAGGATTTGATAGAAAAAATTAGGGTTGGTTTTCGGTGTGGTCTTGATAATTTCATCGGCAAGAGCGGGAAGGTCTTTGGAGCTTACCACGAGTAATTTTTTGGCGAATTCGAAGATTTTAGGGTCAGCCTCGGGCGCGGTTTTTAGATAATCTTTTTCTTTCAGGTAAAAAATCGCGGAACGCGAGCGGATAGTGTCGAGTAGGAGGCTCGGATTTTTGGTAAAAAGCGCAAGGTGATAATGGTTTTTTGGTTCTTCAAGAGTTTTAAGGAGAGCAGAAGTGGCACTCGGGGTAAGAGTTTCGGCGTGATTGATGACGACAAAAATATCTGAGGTTTGAATGCTGTTTAGATGCGATAAAATTTCACGAATGGCTTCAACTGGGATCTTATTATTATCTTTTTCGTCCGGCTCGATGAGATAAGTGGTGCGAATATTAGGATTTTTTTCAAGATTAAAAATTGTGGAAGAATAAGCGGAGGCTAGAGCAGGAATTTCTGAAAGATTTTCGAAATACATACCTCTATTTTAATCTAGTTTAATAAAAAGCAAAACCCGCTAAGAGTGCGGGTTTTACGAAGAGGATTTTATATATCCTATTGATTAAAGATTTGGAATTCTGGTGGAAGATCGGTAGTGAAAGTAACGCGGCGGCTTTCTGGAATGGTGATTTCGAGAGAGGTGGCATGTAGATAGAGACGATCGGTGGTGTTTGGTTTGGCTGAACCATAGACGCGGTCGCCAACAATTGGGGTGCCGAGATAATTCATGTGGACGCGAAGTTGGTGAGTGCGACCAGTGGTCGGGCGAAGCATGACAAGAGAGTAAGTCTTCCCTGCCTTGAATTCTTTTCCAGAATAATCTGAGTGGGCTTGAATTAGTTTTTGAATTTCCTGAACGTCGGCAAGGTCAAACTTCTTGGTGGCCTTTACTTCGTAGAAAGTTTCGGATTCTTTACCACCAGCTTCCACGACGAAAGTAGTAGGATGCTTGAGGTTACGTTGGATTGGTAGATTGATACGAGCAGCAGATAATTTCGGTGCGCCTTCGATAATAGCGTAGTAGGTTTTATGAGTTTTGCGATCTTGGAATTGTTTACGAAGCAGAGTTTGAGTCTCTGGATTTTTCGCCAAAATTACTACACCGGAAGTATCACGGTCGAGACGGTGGACGAGTAGGCCGTAATCTTCGAGGGTTGGTTCTAATGTAACGGCGCCTTTGGCCATACTAAGTAAGCCAGCTGGTTTTTCGAGGACAATAACATTACCATCTTCGTAAATGGTTTTCGGTTTAAGATTTTCGACGGCGGTAGCTTTGGCGTTAGAATCTTTGAGAAAATCTGGAAGATTTAGCTCAATGACATCGTCTTCATTGATCGCGGTATTCGGCTTGGTGACGGGAGTTTGGTTAATCGTGACGTAGCCGGATTTGATGAAAGTTTGTAAGGTATTGCGGTTGTAGTCTGGATATTTCTCGACCAAAAAGTGATCCAGGCGGTGGCGTGGTTTTTTGATGTCAACTTCCTTCATGGTGACATCGCCGTTAATGACGCGTGAAAGTGAAGGTTTACTAAATTTTTTTCCAGTTCTTAACATTCTATATATTATGACATAATTTATGGATTTTGTATAGAGAAAAATCCGGATTTTAATATCGTGGAGTGATCTTGTGTATGCATGGTGGGCGAATATCTTTGAGGTGCTGTGAGGGGTGTATTGGGCGTTCTAATACCTCGGCGCGATTTCACGAGAGTAGACCGTGTAGGCTTGGCCACCGCTGAGGGATTGGCGGTAGGCCCAGAAGTAGGCATCGGCGCGGAGGGTGAAGATTTCGGCAGGGTGGATGGAGCCTTCGGCGTAGTATGTGCCGGTCGGTCCGGTTTGAAGTGGGTGGGTGCCAGCACGGCCGCCACCAGTGTGGGAGCCAGCGGTACGGTTAAGGATGAGTTTTCTGGCGAAGACGGGGCCAGTGATGGTGAGAGTTTCATTGCAAGAAAGGGCATTCGGATAGTGGTTATCGGAACAGGTGTCGATTTGATTGTCGCCATAATCTTCGTCGAGAATTAGCCAAGCATCGATATTAGTGACGTTGCTGGTGATGTTGATTTTCTTGGCAAAGATGAGAACTTGTGGAAAATCGTCCACGGCGTTGTAGGTTTCGTGGGCGATATTGATGTTGCGATCGATGGTGAGGGTGCCATCGACATACATGGCGAGAGTATTCATGAGTTTTTTGCCGGTGGTATTGCTCCTTGCGATGAGGTTGCCGCCACGATCGAATTGATAGAAATTAGCGGTACTATTCATGGCGCTGAGACTGGTGTCTCCCTGGTGGTAGAGCTGGGAGAGACCGAGATAGTTCTTTGCGGAAGTTTCATTAGAGGTGAGGCTGGTGATGGTATTAGAAGAATTTCGGATGATGGTATCGCGGAAGCGGGCCTTGAGACGGGCGAGAACGGCGGAGCCGATGCGGGAGATGCCGGAATTGCCAGATTTATTATCGTTCGAAACTGTGAGTGGGCTTAAGACGATTTGGTTACTTGCGGAATCTGCGCCACCATTTGGCAAATTGAAATTGTAATTTTCTTCGTAGCCTTGAATAGCGCCAGTGCCAAAGCCGTTAACTTTGCCGGCAGCTAGTGCGCTAAATTCCGTCCAAGAACCGAAAAGTTTAGTGGCAGCAGATGGATAGGCGCCGAGACCACCACCGACGGCTTTATTGGAAACTGAGGTAATAATGGAGCCATTGGTGTAAATTCCGCCACCGAGAACTTGGAAATTTGGCTTCTTGGCAAGTGTGACGCAGGAGGCAGCGGAAATATGATATTGATTATTGCCGCCATTCATCGCGGAGCCACTGGTGTTATTTTCAATGGTATTTTCGGCTGAGTCGTGAGAAGCGGCTGGCCAGATGACAGAGCGGGTGCAATATTTTTTACCAAGGCCAGCGCCAGGGAGATTGTCTGGGATGGTACGTTCGTATAACTCAGTATTATTTTTTTCACCGGAAAAATTACCGCTTGTGTTTATGGTTCTTGAAAATTCGTCGACTAGATTGCAATGTTCAGTGCCATTACAAATGGTGTTGTTGGTGCGAGTTTCTTCTTGGAGTTTAGATTCTGGATAGTTTTCATCAACGATCATTTCGTAGACTTTGACGGTTTGATCGGGACGAGTATGGGTGGCGTATGGGGTTTTAGAAATTAGTGTATTCTCACGAGGGGTGACGCCGTAATTGGCGCTAATATTGATTTTATTACCGATAAAACCAACACCGCCTTCGGAAGATTCGATATAGCTATGGATAGAAGTATTGAAATTATATGGGGTGTAGACAGAGGATTTTTTCTCAAGGTAGGTATCTTGGCCGTCGGAGCGGGTGGAGACGGTATCGTCAATGTATTTTCTAATATAATAATCTTCTTTTGGCCTACTGCATCCATTAGGGGTTGGCGTACATTTGGAGCCGGGTACAGGTCTCCTTTTTTTGAGATTTGTCTGATGACCCCACGAACCCAAACTCCCGCCATCTACAGCACTTTCATAGGAATCATTTTGATAATGGTTGACTTGTTTATTTTCTTTTTCCCAGGTGGTGTATTCATGATACCAAGCACGAAGATTGTTATAGCGAATACCTTGAGAAATTACAGTGCCAACTTCCGTGGTGTTCCCAGTCTTGGCGGCAGAATCACAACCGGATTGATAATCGAGGAATCCAGGTATTTGATAGCCAACTGTAAGTTTAGGTGTATTGATTTTATAATAACGAGTATCACAGGAATAGTTAGAGGAAGCTTTTTGGGTAGGCGAAAGTGCGGTGAATCCATAATCTTCGGCGGTAATGCCACTTCCGGTTACTGGTCTTGCGCTACTATTATTGATGGAGTGAATCTGTCCATCGTGAACTGGTGAATCACCAAAAAGATAATTGTTATTTCTGCCGCCATTTTTTTCGGCAAAAATCTCGAATTGACTAGCTGGTGGAGCTTCGGCGTATTTGACTTGCTGATTTTTGGTTTGCCGTCCGACTTGTTGAACTGGAAAACAAAAAGTTTCATAAAATTGCACACGATCGCCCGGTCTTGCGAGGACGAAATTTTTACCTTTGAGATTTTTTTGCCAAGAATTATGGCCTAAGGAACCAGTGTATGAATGGTTAATTACGCCAGTATCGGCGCCAGTAGTTCCCTTGTAATACATTCCTTCAACTCCAGAAATCTGACTACAGGTGGTGTTGGTAGCTGTGGATGGGGGTTCTGGTTTGTTTTTATCGTCATCTTCCTCAATGATGGTGTCCCTGGTACAGAACCAAGAAAACTCACCACGGTTCCATTTTTCGACTTCGATAGGATCAGCTGTTCCGTTGCGATCTTTATATGTGTAGTTATCCATAACTTCATCATCTTTCTTACGGTTGCCTTTTCCGCGCATGACATTATAGTTTGCACTAGACTTATGTTTTAGGTAATTTTTGTAGTACAAGGGTAATGCAGCGGCTCCGGTAGCTTCCTTAGTATTTTTATTATAAAAATTATAGACAAAAATATAGACACCAGAACTTTTGCCACAACCATAAACTTCGTTATCGCCAGCTTTAAGTTTAGTTGGAGAGTTATTAGTGGGATAAGTCGGATCCGTATTGGTTAAGAATCGCGAATACGGAATATGATCGCGGTTATTCTTGTCAATACCCATCTTATCGAAGTTATATAGTACCCATGAGACTCCGGCGTAGGGTTTAAACATGCTGTAACAAATTGTACCGGAACAATCGCCAGATTTATCGCCGGTACCACCTTCACTCTTACCTGGGGCTCCAGGTTTGGTTACGGCATAAATGGGAAGAAATTTGACTAAAGAGAATCCAATAACAAATAAAAATAGCAGAGTGAATAAGCACCCTACTTTATGCTTAATAAAGAAGTTTTTCTGACCCATGACACGTTTCATGATTTTATTTTAGCATAAAAAGAATAGAAAAAACCACCTCATTTGGAGATGGTTTTTATATAGAATTTGAAGAAGTGATTTAAGAAACTTAGATGGTAGTATTAATGAATTCAGGCAGACTGAAATAGAACTCTTGAAGCTTTTTAGCTCTTTCGGCGATTAAGTTGGGATTATCATCGGTATAGACGTTATTGATGTAATGACAGTGTAATGCTACTCTATCCATATTAAAACCAGAGATATAGAGCTTTAGGTCGGGTCTTTCTGGATAGTAGAGCTGGATAGGATCTTTTGGATGCGCGATATTTTCATTCCACCAATTAACACCCTCTTTGGTAATAAATGAAGCCTCTTTGGCATCGATCCACCATTTCTCATTAAATGTTGCATGTTTATGCCAATAGCCATTCATGAAATACATAGGAGTATAGATTTCGTTATGCTCTTCCCAGCAACCTTGTGGGTCAAATGCTACTTCAATGCTTACTCGTGGAGTCAGTGTCCGGTCTTTCATGATGGATTCGTCGGAAACTTTTTTTCTAAATACTATGCGATTATCTGTTGAAAATTCTTTTTTTCCAGTATCATCCCATGTGAATGGCCCATTTAGGTATGGGTTATTCCAATCTTTGAGATTAAAATGGCTTATAAAAACATTGTTTTCAATCGAGCTGTTATTATCTGAGAGCTCATCTGCAATAAAGCCATTATCTCTTGCCCAGTCCACATATGTGAACTGCCCGTCAGCGAAACGCTGGTAGAGACGCCAGTTATATCTGTTGAATTGGCGACCTTCAGCGATTAGCTGCTGCGCGGGATACTGGTATTTGCCAGTATCGTACTGAATATCACTTTGAACTTCCTTGTTCGCAGTAGTATCGGTGGAGCTTTGTCCGCTTTGGTTGGCACTGGGCTTCAAACCCAAAACACCAGCCTCAGCGGCAAATGCATTCACAGTTGATAAAGATAAAACTGCTACAGCCAACATTGCTACAATACTTTTTTTAATCATAATTCACCTCTTTCTAAAAAGGGCTATCCTGGTATGACCAGAATAGCAAGTGTAAGTTATTCGGGGTATACCAAATCTGCCGACATTATATAACATTTATGGTTATATGTCAATCATAATCCTGAACTAACATCTCAAGTGCAACACTAAGCAACATAAAAAGACATCGATAAAAAGTAAACTTAGTGGGGCATTTAAGGCAAAAACTTGGCGATGAAGGGGATTAGGATTTCGTCATTCGTATAACCGGCGTGATGAGATACATGATAGTGGTCGCCAGGAGCTGTAATGGCGACATCGGTTTTAGCGATAGCAAGAAAATCGCCCAACATACTCTCGAAAAGAATATTTTCAGGGCCGTCTCCAAATAATTTACTGTCCTTGACTTCTTTTGCGCTATATAAAGTGTAAAAATCACCAAAATGTTTATTGAAGCGACGACGAAATTCCTGTTTCTTGCCGGGTTTAATCTTATAAACGGCGGCGCGTTGATCAATGGAAGTTTTATGAGTCATGAGCTCTAGAATATCTGGATAATTTTCGAGATACAATGTTTTAGTTTTAATGTGACCATGGTCAGCTAAGACTATCAAGAGGGTATCGTGAAGTGATTTTGAAAGCTCAGCAATTTGGTTATTTTGCTCTTTGATAATTTTTTTCACCGTGCTTGAGTCAGGGCCCTTTTCGTGCATGGTGGCGTCTGGCTCATCGCTATATGCATAGATATATTTTTTACCAGGTCGGCTCGCTTCGTCTTTAATTCTTTCTATCATCTCTCCGAATCCTTTATACGGGTCATCACCAAAAGGCATAATTTCCAACGCCTTGTGTTTGGTAAATTGGTTAATTTGATCGGGGATAGTCTCAGATGCAAGAAGCGGTTTGACTGCGAGATAGTTGGTACAAATAGCTTCATCGTTGCCCTTCTCAGTATTCAAAAATAAGGTAATAATTTTATCAATAGGCTGAATATAGGCGGTCCAGCCAGTCCAGCCATGCTCTACGGGATTAAGGCCAGTACGAATTGAACTGGTGGCAGCGGCGGTAGTAGCTGGAAAAACGGTAGTGAGAGTTTGTCTTAAATTTTGACGAAGAAAAGCAGAGTCTGGTAAGGCGCGTTCGAGAATACGAGAGCCCAGTCCATCCAAGAGAATAATGACGATATTCCGAGGATGGTGTGTAGCCAAGAGTTCGTCCATTAGTGGTAGACCTGAATGTTTTTGAGGTAAACCAAAATATTTTTGTACTGAAGCGCCAATGTTGGTAAGGGTTTGATTGTAATTATTTTTAACTCGCATGTTTTATAGTTTTTGGTAATTGAAACGCGCTAATTCTGGTTCGATGTCTTGGTAGGATTTGCCAGCTAAGACGCCGCCGGCGGTAAAATTTTCATGAGTGACGTCAGCTAGGGCGATACTTGGTGTCTTGAAGGAGGATTTTTCGGAAATAGTTTTGAATTCAAAGTCAATTAGGACTAAACCTTTAAGTTGGTCTTGAAAAATATCTACTTCCGCATTATGATCCTCGATTATAATATTGTAACGATCTTTAGAAACGCGTTTCTGGCTACAGTCGATGAGAGCTTCGAACTCATCTTTTGTAAGAGGTATGGTTTGTTCGATTTGCTCAGAGGCGTCGCCATCTTTGACGGGAGTTTTCTTGGTGATTTCATATAGATTACCGCGTTTTCTCAGGCGAAGATGTGAGTGCTCGGCAGTGTCAGGAATATAAACATCGGTAATACGAGTCGGAATAGCGTCTTTAATTCCCTCTGGAATTTCTTTGGCAAGGAAGGTAAGTTCTAATTCTAGTTCTCGACTCATTTTTTCTTCTTAATTAATACAGGTTGAGATTTTGGAAATTTAAAACACTTTAATGTTGTATGATGCGTTGGATTTTAAAATATTTAGCGTAGGCCGACGGCTTTTTGGACTTCGAGGAGTTTTTGGTTGGCGACTTGGTTGGCGTATTTTTCACCCTCTTCGAGAAGTTGGTAGATTTCTTCATTTGAAATATTTTGAACTTTGGCTTGGAAATTAGAAATGTGTTCGACCAGGCGTTCGGCAACGAGTTTTTTGAGTTCACCATATTGTGAGCGGTGTTGCCAGGAAGTAATGAGATCACGAAGTGAAGTGTCGGTAATGGCGGCGAGGATTTGTAAGAGATTGGAAATGCCTGGCTGGGTTTTGAAATCGAAATTAATATCAGCCAGTGAGTCGGTGGTGGCGGACATGATTTTCTTGCGGATGCGTTCTGGTAGATCGGCGAGCATAATTTTGCTATTGTCGGAATCGGCGGATTTGCTCATTTTCTTTTCTGGATTCATTAAATCGCGAATGCGCAGAGCAAAAGATTGAGTGTCGCCGTACATGAATTTGACCTGGTTTTCGGTATTTTCAGGAATGGTAAAAATTTCACCGTATTTATGATTGAAGCGTTCGGCGATATTACGGGTGAGTTCGATGTGCTGGAATTGATCTTCCCCGACCGGCACATAATTGGCGCTATAAAGCAAAATATCGGCGGCCATGAGGATTGGATAATCGAAAATGCCGACATTGGTGGAAAGATTGCCATTATGACTTTTGTCCTTGTACTGAGTCATACGAAGAGCTTCACCCATGGTAGTGTGGCAATTCAAAATCCAAGCGAGTTCGGTGTGGGCTGGCACGTAAGATTGGCGATAAAAATGCACATTTTCGTTTAGTTCGAGGCCGGCAGCGAGATAATAACGGATGGTGCGAAGCATATTTGACTGTAAGTCGCCATCGGTTTCACTAATAATGGAATGAAGATCGGGGACGAAAATATTGACGTGATGAGTGCTAGAGTATTGATTGGCAAGGCGAACCATCGGAAGCATGGCGCCAAGAAAATTGCCGAGGGTGAGGTCGGAGTTAATGCGAATGCCGGTCAAGATTGTTTTCATATATCTATTATAGCAGGATTTTCTGGGTTAGGTGCGAGGTTTGATGAAGTCTATAGCGTCTGAAGTTAGAGAGTCGTCAGAGATTTCGGGTTTTTCGGTCTGGAATTTGATGTGATTTAGCTCGGATTTTAGGAGATTGAGATTTTTAAGATGTGGTTTTAGATTATTCTTATGGCAAATTTTAGCAATAGCGTCACTAATTTGGTGGTCGGTGAAATTCTGATGGGCGATTAGATTTTGGAAAAGATTTTGAATTTTTGAATTTGTGGTGTCGAGGGTCCAGGTGGCGATATTGCCATCAATGTCGACGTTAATTTGAAAATCAGGATCCGTCAGATTTTGTCTTTTTATTTCACTCAAAAATAAATCATAAAAAGCATAAGCGTGAATATGGGTGTAGTTAGCTTTTTCTGATTTGGCGTAGAGTATCATGGTTATATTATAGGCTTAAATTAGAATTTGAAGTAAAAAAATCTCCCTAGTCCCGTAACAATAACGGGGGGGAGATAAAAAGCTCCCTGCCCAAAACATACGATGGTCGAGCTTTTGATTATATGTTATGGCTAGGTTGGGGGTTTGTCAATAATGGATATAAAAAAGAGACCCTCTTGTCCTAGGAACAAAACCTAGCGAATGGTCTCTTTTATTGGATTCTAATCTAAATATGGTTAGTTTGTCAACTAATGTTATTTTTTTGTTCCCCATTTGAATGAAAAAATCACCCAAATGGGTGATTAAAAAAAAGATACCCATTTTGAGTATCTTAAACAGTTTCTTGTTTGGTGGAGCATATGGGATTCAAACCCATGACCTCGGCAATGCGAATGCATTGCTTTATCACCGGTAAGATTACTTAAGATGTTAGACATCTTAATGTTCTTAGAAGTCTAGTTTTATTAGCACTTCTTCTTGCTATCTATTATGCTCCTACACGCGAAAAAATGCAATACCAAAATGCTTATATTTTATACATTTTTTGGCAAAAAATTGTGGAAAACTTTTTATATAGTGTGGCCCATTCTGTATCTGTTTTCTAGGTCATTATCGACCACATGAGTATATTGCATAGTGGTCTGAATTGAGCTGTGACCAAGCATTTTTCCGATATATCTGATATCGACATTATTAACTAATAAATTCGTTGCAAAGGAATGCCTTAAAGTGTGTGGCGTAACCTTTTTAGAAATTCTGGCATTTCTGGCGCTGTTTTTAATAAGCAATTGGATGTTTGTGGCTGTCATGCGCTGTTTATAGCGCACGGAAATGATTAAGGCTTCGCAATTATCATTTCTAGATTCGAGATACTCATCTAATAATTCTTCAGTCCTCTCATCGATAAAGCAGAGGCGTGCTTTCGAGCCTTTGCCGATTACTGTAAAGCGTTTATTTACGATTTGGCCACGGTTTAGATTTATAAGTTCAGATAGACGAATTCCAGAGCTATAAAGTAACGATATCACACATTTATTACGTAGGCTAGAAGCGTTTTTAATCATATCTGAGACCTCTTCTGGAGTTAAAAATTCAGGCACATGGTCCAATCTTTTCGGCGCTGGAACTAATGATTTTTTAAGGCAATTAACACCTCTAAGGTTCATGTAGTCTAATACTTCCCTCACCGTTGATATATAATTCCTAACGGTATTCTGAGACCTAGTTTTTGATAAATATTTGTACCAGGAGCTTATGTCTGTAGTGCTAACCTCTTCAATAGGTTTGTCACTTAAGAATTTCACAATCGACTCTTTTTTATATTCGTGGTGTTCTATAGTACTTCTAGAGCGCCCTTTTAATATCATATAGCTATCTCGATAATCATCGAATGCCTCGCTTAACTTCATACTCTCCCATTTTCTTTCCTACCTCCTATAAAATTATTATTTGTTCTATATAGAAAATAATTAAGTATTACTTATACTTCTATATAGAATTCTTTTTATTAAATATTAAATTTAATATCTATATAGACTAATTTTCAAATTAATCTATTACTCTCTGTTAAAAATTTATAAAGAAATAGTCAGAAATCTTAAGGAAAACTTTTCTAATTACAAAAGATTCAATAATTTTTATTAAATACTCGAAAATTCACAATATAATTCGTGTTTTTGCATATTTTTTGCAAATTCTGGAAATAAAAAAGCTACCCCCATGAATTTTTGAATTGTTTTTAATTAAAGACCGAAAATATTACTATGGTTTTTACCACGACCTTTAATCATTGCGATCAATTTTGCACGACCTTCTGGGTTAAAATTAGCTTTTACGTCTTCTTCTTGCTTAATTCTCTCGATATTTGTCTGATATTCGCAAGCTTTTTCGATAGCACGATAAATCATTTTACGAATCATTTCTAGCGTCTTTTTAAGCGCCTTACAGGACCAAATAGAAGCAAAATAATGCTCTGGATTACGTTTCTTTTTCGCGATTTTAACCGACTCTTCAAATTCTTTCTTAAAGTGAATCTGACGATTCCTAAACATTGGAAGGTATTCATCATTTTCAATTAAATCTGAAGCTTTACCTAAGCGGTTTCTTAAAGTTTCAATTCTTTTTTCTGACATTTTAATTCCCTAAATAAATCATTTTATTGGGGAAAGAAAAACCCTCGAAAGCCGAAGCTCCAGAGGGGTTTTCACAAATGAAATGTTTGTAGTTAAATTATAACTCAATGGTATATTTTTGTAAAATAAAAAGTTTTCCACAAGCAATGATGTATCTTCTCTAAGTATGCTATAATTAAGCTATAAATCTACGACTCACAAGTTTTTACTTGTGGGTCTTTTTATTGGAGAAAAAAGGATGATTTTAGATCGAGGAACCAGTGGGGTAGAGGCGATAATTACGACGAAATTATTGGCCGATAAGACTTATGACATTAAAAACAAGTATACAAGGACAGAATTTAGTTATTCTGAATTGTTACGACTAACTGGTCAAGTGATAAACTCATTATTTTTTGCCGATAACTGTAGAGAGCTACGTGCGATAGAAAGACGTGGGAGATTATTCGTTATTTATGTGCCTGCCAGCCGAATCTTATTTGAAGCCGGAGTTTCCGGTGAGGATTCTCACGGCTTAATTAAGCGGCCAAAGGTACTGTTATTCGGGAAGCGTGGTCAGTTACTCCATAACAGAACCATGCGCCAGATGATTGAAAAGATTAATAATTCCCCACGTATTAAAAAATAAGGAGATTCTATGGAATACGAGATTTTAGTAGAAAAAAATAGTAACGGTCGCGTAATCGTTGATTTTTATGGTATCGATTTTGACATCACTGATGAATTTGTAAATGGTAAATGCCACAAGGTGATTTTTGGTGACCAGATTGTGTTCGTTCTTAAGGGAACAGAAACTAAAGAAGAGTCTGTGGAAAACTCAAATACAACTGAAGAAGCCACAGAAGCACATGAAGAGGTTCCTGAACCAGAACATCCTGAAGTCTCCGAAGAAAAGCACGATGAGGCTACCGAAGAACCAGAAAAGCACGATGAGCCAGAGCACCCAGAAGAAGTTATTGAATATTCACCAGTAGAAGAACATAGTGCAGATGCTACCGACAATAATGTCGGAACCAGTGAAGAAGTTCATGCTGAAGAGAAAACTGTGGAAAACTCTGAAGAGCCTATTGTAGCTCCAGAAGAAGAACACGCTCCAGCAGAACCTGAAGAAGCCGAAGAGGCTGATAAGAAGCGTAGCAAGAAAGCTAAAGAAGAGACTACCGAAGAGAATTAGAGGTTATTAAATGCCTATAAAAAGACAGGAGAACGATTCGACAAAAAAAGTGGTTGTTTCCAAAAAAGAAACATCCACTAAGGTTTCTGTTGCAGAGAAACCAGTTCAAAAGACTGTCAAAAAAGTTACAACAAAGAAAGTAGCAAAAGAAAAGAAAGCTAAAGCTGTAAAAGTCGGACGGAACTCGGATGGGACTTTCTCTAAAGGTAATAAGCTTTCCGTTGGTAATAATGGCGGCCGCCCAACGGAAGACATGTCTTTTCGCCACCAGGTGAAGATTCGTGCCTCAAATGACCCTAATCTTGTGCAAGGCGTAATTAATAACTTAATAGCTATTGCTAGTGACCCGGACCACCCGAAGTGCGTAGAGGCTGCCGATAAGCTCATTAAACTCAATGGTAATTATGACCCGACCGAGACTAAAGATGTTTCGGAAAAAGAGGTCTTCAATCCATTTGAGAACTTATCCGAAGAGGAATTAAGGAAGCTTGCGAGATGACAAGAGATGAGGTGATTAAGCTTGGTGCGAAATTGGAACTGGCTAGACGTCATCTTTATGATTTTTGCCAGGTTCTATTCCCTAATTTTTATAAAGATGAGCGTCCATATCTTAAAGAATTCTGCGAATCTGTGGAAAACTTTATTAATGATAAAGACAAGCGTTTTCTTATTATTAATATGCCTCCACGGCACGGAAAATCCCTAACAGACCAATGTCTCACGGCGTGGCTTCTCGGACGTGACCCGACTTGTCGAGTCATGACGGCTTCATATAATGAGGATGTTGCTAGTGTTTTCTCTAAGAATGTCCGAAACACTATTCAAACCGAGAAGATAGGTGAACGTGTCGTTTTTTCCGACATGTTCCCTAAGACTAAAGTTAAGTATGGTGATGCAAGCGCTAAGAAGTGGACCATAGACGGCCAGAGCCAGATTTCATATCTAGCTACCTCTCCGAACGGTACAGCTACGGGTTTTGGTTGTGATTATCTAATTTGCGACGATCTTATTAAATCCGCTGAAGAAGCCTATAACGAGACGGCGCTAGATAATACCTACCAGTGGTTCGTGAATACTATGTTATCGAGGCTTGAGGGGGAGAAAAAGTGCATTATTGTCATGACTCGTTGGTCTTCTCGCGATCTAGCAGGTCGTATTATGGAAGCGTTTCCGGATGAATGTGAGATTATTAAATATCACGTTCAGAATGACAATGGTAAGATGCTTTGTGAAGACATTCTGAGCGAAAAAGACATGAATCTTATCAAACGTGAGATGAACGTCGATATCTTCGAGGCCAACTATAACCAGACTCCAATCGATGTGAAAGGTCGACTATATCAAGAGTTCAAGGAGTGGGAGAAAGCTCCAGAAGGTAAAATCCTCAACTATACAGATACCGCAGATACTGGTACAGACTTCTTATGTTCAATTAACTATGTAATTTATGAGAAAGAAGCTTATATTTTAGACCTTTATTTCTCAGATGAATCCATGGAAATTACAGAGCCAAAGGTTGCTGAGTTATTACATACTGGCGCAGTTCAGGAATGCTCGATCGAGTCTAATAACGGTGGTAGAGGATTCGCTAGGAATGTGGAGAGGCTACTGCTCGATAAATACGGCTCTAACCGCACAATCATTAATGCCGTGTCTCAGACTCACAATAAGGAGTCTCGCATTCTCGCAAGCTCGGCATGGGTTCAAAATCATATCTATATGCCACCAAATTGGAAAACTAGATTCCCGGACTTCTATAAGCAGGTGATGAGCTACCAGCGTAAAGGTAAGAACGCTCATGATGACGCTGTGGATGTTTTAGCCTCAATCTATGAGCAAGTCACTAGCGGAATGGAAGTTCAGATTTTGAGCGATTCAGAGCTTTATGGCTCTAGATATAACCGAAGTTCGGTTTTTGAAAGGTAAAGGAGAATAAAATGCCTACAATTAAACAATGTATTCTCGCGAGAGGAACACAACCAACAGATGAAATTATTAATAACCTATTAACTTCTTTGACTCGCAAAGACCAGGTTAGATATTATAATACCTTGAAAGACTATTTTTCTTCGGTAAATGTAACCTCAAGACCAGCACCACATGAGGTTAAGGTTGTGGCTAATAACGCCAGATATATCACAAAGACCAATGTGGGCTATCTTTTGGGTAATCCGGTGCAATACCTAGTTTCTGAGGGACTTAATATTAACCTGATTGTTGATAGTTACAAGAGGCAGACTATCTCTAATCTTGATGTGGAACTTGCAACGGATGTTTCAGTCTATGGTCATGCTTTCGAACGTGTTTATACAAATGAACTAGCTGAGCCATGGTCCACTCGCGTTAATCCAAGCAACATTATTTTGGCTTACGATAATAGTGTTCAGCACAATAAGCTTTTTGCCATTATTTATGACCCAGTATTTGACGATAAAGGTAAACAACTTGAGAATGAGTATGATGTTACTATCTTAACTCCAGAACTTTGTATGGAGCGACGCCTTAAAGATGGCCACTTATTCCAAGTACCAGAGATTAAAGACTTCATGCATGGCTATGGTGAAGTACCAGTGATTGAATACATGAATAGCTCAGACCGTATGGGTGATTTTGAACCTGTTATTTCCCTGCTTGACGCTTATAACATTTTGCAATCAGACCGTGTAATCGATCGTGAGCGCTTAGTGGACGCTATTCTTGCATTTTATGGTATGAACCTCACAAAAGAGCAACGAATCGCCCTTAAAGAGTCCAGAACGCTTGCAGGAATTCCAGCTGACGCTAAAGTCGAGTATATCGTTAAGAATATCAATGAGGCGGACGCTGATGTTTTAAGGTCTTCTCTTCTCTCTGACATCCATAAAATCTCAATGACTCCAGATATGAGCGACCAGAACTTTGCTGGTAATAGCTCCGGAGTGGCATTGCTCTATAAGCTCCTTGCATTTGAGCAACATATTAAAGATAAGGAACGTTACTTCGAGAATGCCTTAATTGATAGATTTAGGATTTATAACCGATTCTTCAATCTCAATAATAATATGAGCTTAATCAGCCCTGCTGATATTGATGTCGTATTCAAGCGCGCATTGCCACAGAACGATTATGAACAGTCTCAAATGATTAACAATCTTGTTGGCTTGGTCGACAAAGAAACACTTGTGGCTCAATTATCATTCGTGAATGACGCTAAGGAAACCGTGGAGCTAGCTAAAGAGGAGTCTGATGATCAACTGGAGAGGACATTGTCAGATAATGAGATTGTAGATAAAAATAACGCTTAATTCCCGACTCGTAAGGTGATGTATGACTAAGAACATTAAATATTGGGAAAAGCGTGCCGCTCAAAGATTTTTGAAAACTGAAAGTGAGATTTTAAGAAACCGACAAAACATTATTAAAGCTTATAGTCGAGCGCAGTCTGTTCTGGAAAGAGATTTTACTAAACTATTCATGAATTATTACAGAGCAAATAAATTTGACCGCACTGCTTTGAATTCTATTGCTCCACAGGGTGACATAAAACGCTTGTTAGATGAGTTTAGAAGATTAGGTATTGCGAATGAGTTGCCAGATAATTATTTAGCTAGAGCAACCAGATTAGATGTGATTAATAGCCAGATTTTCTTGGAATGTAAGCGATTGGCTACTCAAGAAAATAATATTGTACATAATAGTCTCGTCCGCGGTTTTAATGATTCGTATTACCATGCTGGCTATGACATCACACAGGCCCTTGGTGGACAATTACTACCTTTTAATTCGCTCGATACTAGATCTATCAACCAAGCGCTTTCGAGTTCTTGGCAAGGTGGGAATTATTCTAGTAGGATTTGGGCGAATACTGATATTCTAGCCCAAAATGTTCAGCAAATTTTAGCTAGTGGTATAGCTACTGGGTCTAGCATAGATAAAATGTCTAGAGAACTAAGAGAAAGCTTCGACGTAGCGAAGAAATATGCAGATAGATTAATTCAGACAGAACTTAACTATATACATGGCCAGGCAGAGATTGAGGCCTATAAGGATATAGGCGTCGATTATTATAAACTTATTGCAGTCCTAGATAATCGCACGTCGGCTATTTGCCAATACATGGACGGAAAAATCTTTAAGACTAAAGAAGCAAAGGTGGGGGTTAACCTTAACCCTTTTCATCCTCGATGTAGGACAGTTTCGGTGCCATATTTGGGCCAAAGGAATGAACCAAAAGAACGAATTGCTCGCGACCCTGTGACTGGTGAAAATATCTATATCAAAAACATGACATATGAAGAATGGAGAGACACTCTAAAATTAAAATATGCCAATAGTACTATTGATATAGATAAGATCCTAGTTAAAAGCTGGCGCATGCAGTATGACGAATATAGGGCGGCGATTGGCAAGGAAATGATTGGATATAATCATTTTGTCGAAATGAAGCTAACTGGAGGCAATAAGGCTCTACAGGCTTGGTGGAAAGATGCAAAGAGCTATATGCGCCAATATAGAGAGGGTAACCTTTCTGATAAATGGACATTCAAGCAGTGGAGATATAACCAGGGTGGGCCTGAAGACCCAAGATGGAGAGCAGTTGATTTTAATCCTAGGTATAAAGAAAAACATATTTCAGACCACTTGCCAGAGTTCCCAGGGTTATCAGATAAAGAATATGTAGAGAATGCGAGAAAAATACTTAATTCCCAAATTGGCGGAGTAATAGAAGGTTTTATTGATAAATCTGGTGAGGTTTACAGATATAACACAGAGACCAATGAATTCGCAAAAGCCCGTAAAAATGGTATAATTAAGACGTATTATAAACCGACAAGTCCCACTTATTGGGAGCGTCAGAAAGGCAAAAACTCATGAAAAAATGTATCTGTTGTGGGCTTGGTTATGTAGATGATGGCGGCGACGACATCTGTACTGTTTGTGGGTGGCAAGATGATGACATCCAAAACGACGACCCAGATTTTGCTGGTGGGGCTAATACTCTATCATTAAACGAATATCGAAAAGATTTTGAGGAAAAACGCAAAAAAGACCCAACTTATATATGGGAAGAAAAAGTCGTAAATCTAAATTATGGTGCGAATAAGCCGTCAGAATTTAGTGAAAGTGCCACAGGCGAAGATATAAATAAATACCATAAAATCAATAATCTGGAATCATTGAGAAGATTGTAGATTATATGATATAATATTCCTAGATCATCTACGACTCGTATAAGTCTTAGTTGGTCTTTTTTATTTTTGAAGCCCCACGACCACTTATGCTGGTCGTTTTTTAATCTCAAGTTAATCCTTAAGAACGTAAAAGAAAGGAAGACGATGGACCAAAACGGTGCTGAATCTAACAATAACCAGACTAATTCTACTGCGGGAGAAGTCAATAGTGGTGAAAAGCAGGAACCTAAATTCACTCAGGACCAAGTTAACGAACTTATTCAAAAACGAGTAAATGAACTTAACAAGAAGTCTGAGGAGAAGACAAAGCAGGCGGTTGCAGATGCTCTATCAGAGTACGAGCGCAAAGCTAAACTCACAGAAGAAGAGCGAGCAACAGAAGCTCAGAAAGAAAAGCTGAAAGAGATTGAAGAGCGTGAACATAGTATCACTATGCGAGAACGCAAATCAGACTGTCTCTTAGCGCTATCCAAGAAAAATATTCCAGCAGATTTCGCGGATTACCTAATCGATAACGATGCGGAAAAAATGAATGCGAATATCGAGAGTTTCTCTACCCTTTGGGAAGAAAAGCTCATGGAAGGCGTACAAGCTAAGCTTAAAGCTTCAGGGGCTACCCCAACTGATAAGTCTTCGACCCCATCACACTCTGGAAGTGATTCCAATGTTGTGATTATCTAAAACAAGGAATTATCACAATGGCACAAGATGCCCTTTCAATCCTAACTACTGGCACTACTAAAGATAAATTAGCTGAAATCCGTGGTGCTATCATCGACGCTATTCGCGCAAAGTGTGTGTCCACACTTATTAAAAACAATAACTATTCTGGCGACCCAGAAAGTGGTTCTGTCATTTTCGATCGTTTCAAAGATGCAGAACTTAATAACTATGGCACTGCCCGCACTAATAGCAAAGGTACTGCTCTTAAAAATAGCGGTAAAGTTATTCTTAATATCGACACTGATAAAGAAATCGTCGAAGAAATCGAATTCAAAGATGTTACTCTCAGTGGTATTAATGGTCTGTTAGATCGTCGCACTGCTTCTCACGCTGGCCGTATCGCAGCCTTCCTCGATAAAGAATTCTTCCGTATTGCTGAAGCAGCTGCTGTTGCAGTCACTATCACTCCAACTGTCACTGCTATCGAAGATAAGGTTGAAGAGCTCATTTCTAAGGCAGAAACCCTCTCTAATGACTGGGTTGACGGTATGGACCGCGCTGACCTCGTAATTACTTGTAATCCTAAGGGTTACGGTAAGGTTCGTAATCTTATCGATAAGATTCCAGGCAATGACGGTTCTAAAGCTGAAGCTATCGAACTCTTCCACGGTGTTCGTGTTATCAATACCGTCCGCCAAACTGCAGACATCATGGTTCAACGCATGGGTTCTGTTGGTCAGCTTGCTATTGTCAATAAGTACAACGCTGAAAAAGTGCCTCTGTCTAACTCTTTGGCATTGTCTATCTTCGTCAGCGAAGGTACCAAGGCAGTTACCCCAGACACTATCTTCAAAGTAGCAACCCTTTAATTTAGGAGAAAAAACATGGAAAAAATGTTTAGAATGGCAGATGGCACAATTTTAACCACTTCAAACGAAGTAGTGATTGAACAATTCGAGTCTCGCCCAGAGGTTTACGAACCAATCACGGAAGCCGACTTAAAGGCTGAAGTTAAGCCAAAGAAGGCCAAGAAAGAAGCCGAAGAAGTAGCTGAGGTTGAAACTGAAGCTAAGCCAGAAACCCAAGGAAAATAATATGTTAGATAAGAATCAGTTCATTTCAGCGCTAAAAGACAAAGTACAGGTCATCCACATCCTCGAAAATGAGGAGAGTGAGGCTCTCGCAGGATTTTTAGCGGCTGAGATGGCTGACCGCTTATCTCTATATTTGAATCTTGACCCTCAAGATATGTTTGACGAAAGGCTTGTTAATATCTCAGTTAGAGTAGTGCTTGCATTATTTGAAGAGGTTAAAGATAAGCTAATCGGAACAAACACCAACACGAGGGTCAAATCCTTGAGCGATAATGGCCAAACTGTAACGTTTGATAATGTTGCTCGCAATTACTTGGCTTCCGCTTCCGATACCGAACTTTTTGGAGGAGTTTCGGAAATCTTAAAGCCGTACAGGAGAGCCAATGTTGTTCTCTAAGCCAACTCAAGACCTCATCTCGAAGATTTTCTATGATAAGGACATCTATGTCCTAAGCAAAACAGACAAACTCGATGATGAGGGCGGACTGGTTAAAGAGCAAGACACTGACTCCTCGATCGTGCAGAGCTTTAAGGGTAATGTTAATTACACTCAGCTTGGTACACTTCAGGCAGAGCTTGGGCTTGTGGAAAAGATTGATATTAGTATCAGCTGTAGCACTTCCGTAGAGGTTAAATTAGACGATTTAATCAAGGTTAATGGCGTTATCTATCAAGTAACTAGTGTGCTTCCATACGACTCTCACAAGATGATTATGGGGGTAAAATGGCAAGCATAACAATTACTGGATTAACGGAGTTAAAAACTAAGTTAAACCGCGCTAAAAACCTCAAAACCTTAGTTCATGCCGTAAATATGGCCTCTGCTGTATTAGAGCAGAAGACTAAGCCGAAGATTCCTGTCGACACAGGAGCCTTGCGTGGGGGATTAAATATTATCCCGGCAAACATCCAAGGTGACGAAATCATTGGCGGAGTCCGGAATAACATGGAATACGCTCTATATATTGAATACGGTGTTGGTAGAAAGGCGGTAGGAACTCATCCGAAAGCGGAAGGATTCACCTATCGCATGACACCTTGGGTCTATCCGAAAGAAACTAGTGATGGACTGAAGTTTATCAAGACTAACGGTTTCGCAGCTAAGGCTCCGATGTATCTAGGGCTAAAAGAAGCCAAGCTCAATATCAAGCAAATTATTAGCCAAGCAGTTTCAGAAAGTATTAGGGGTTAATATGTTCCAACCGAAAGAAGAAGTTTACAAGGCATTAAAAAGTTTGGGTTATTCCTGTCAACAGGGTACTCAAGCAATTTTTACGAAAGTTCCAGCAATTACCTTTTATGTTGGCGAGAATTCACCCGAATACACTCTGAGTAATGAGATCGCTAAGCAGGATATTGAGATTGTAATCGATATTTTCGCGAACAAAAGTACTGACCTCTCTCGCATTCTTAGTGAAGTCGAGGCTAAGATGAGAACGATTAATTATCGACTAACCTACGTGGTTGATGTACCGAGTCCAGAAGGTGCATTATTCCACACTAACTGCCGTTTTCGGGCAGTGAAATTCAAATAGGAGAAAAAACCATGGCTAAATCACAGACTATGGGAACCACCCTCACCCTCATAAAAGCAGGTGCAGAACCAACCAACCTAGTTCTTGAGGCGTTGAAATCTATCGGTGAAATTACCGGTGAAAAAGAAGAAATCGATGTGACTACACTCGATAGTGTGGACGGAAAAGAATTCCTCTCTGGTGCTGCTGACTGGGGCTCACAAGACATCGAAGCACTTATCAAAGATGAATCACAAGTTATTAAGCTCCGTGCATTGTTTGACAGTGGTATGGTGCGCGACTGGGAAATCTTAACCCCAGCTAAGCTCAAAATCGCTTACAAAGCCTTCGTGAAGAGCTTTACCTACGGTGAAAAGACCACCGACGGTATTGATGGCTATAAGCTTACTCTTCGTCTAACTGGCAAACCAGTATTTAGCAAGGTTGCTTAATTAAAACCCTTGTGGGAGGGTTAAATCCCACATCAGAAATTATTTAATCGAGGTTATAAAATCATGGTTCAACTTAATTACAAAGCTTCTAATATTGCTAAGGCCGAAAAAGAGCAAGGTAAAAATTTCTTTCATGAACTTGCGGAATCCCAAACATCAACTCCTTCCGTTACTGCACTAATGTTCTTATTTACCGCAGGTGGCGGTACCGTTGAAGAATTCGATGAATTATTCAAAAAAGGTGTTGATGAGCTTATGCTCACAATCATTCCAGAAATTGCAGACGCGGGTTTTTTAGGAAAAGCAGTGAATTCGAAAATGGTCAAAGCGAGGATGAAGAAAGCCATGGACGAAGCTATGACAGCTTTAGAGAACTCTGGCGAGACAGAGAACGTCTAGCTTTTCAGATAGGTCTTCACCCTGCAGAGTTCTGGGAATTAACTATCGGACAATTTCAGAACTGTCTAGCTGGTTATAAAGACAGAATTGCAGAGCAGGACAAGATGAACCACGCCCTCGGGAATTACGTGCGATATGCATTCCACGCTAAGTATTACCCTAAAGACCCATTTATGGCGAAAGAGGGGTCTAGTAGGGCGTTTACAAAGTCAGAAGACCTCGAGGCGTATATCAAGGCGCAGATTGAACAGGAGAAAAAATAATGGCACAGACAGTAGATGAACTCAATGTCTTAATCAAGGCTCAAACCGAGCAATTCAAGAGCGAAATCGATAGAGTTAATATGAAGCTTAATGCGATTTCAAAAGCCGCCACACAGGCTTCTGGTGGGGTTGCTGCTGGTTTTAAGAATATGGGGATGAAAGCAGCCGCTGCTGGTGCCGTTATGGGGGTTGTATCTACTATTACTCAAAAAGCCATGGCAGCAATCGCTGCAGGTACTGGCGACGCCGTAAAACGCCTTGATACGCTTAAAAACTTCCCTCGTGTCATGCAAAATCTTGGGGTGGGAGCTAAGGATTCACAACCTGCCATTGATTATCTCTCAAAGAAGCTTGAGGGGATTCCTACGACTCTCGATGAGGCTACTACCGCCGTACAACGCTTTACCGCCACTAACGGCAATCTGAGGGCTTCCACTGCTATCTATTTGGCGCTTAATAACGCTATTCTAGCAGGCGGTGCAAACGCTCAGCTGCAAGCTTCTGCCATGGAGCAATTACAGCAAGCATATGCTAAGGGCAAGCCAGAAATGCAAGACTGGAAGACCTTAATGCAGGCCATGCCAGCACAGCTCAAGCAGATTGCTAATGCTATGGGTTATATGGACTCATCTCAGCTCTATGACGCTCTCCAGAGTGGTAAATCTTCCATGGACGACTTTATGCGAGCCGCCGTGAGACTAAATACTGAAGGTATTAATGGTTTAGGTTCATTTGAACAGCAGGCAGCAGGCGCTACAAACGGTATTGCTACCTCATTCATTAATATGAGAAATGCCATTGTGCGTGGTATTGCGGCCTGTATGGACGCTATTGGACAATCTAACATTGCCGGATTCTTTAATGTAGTAAAAGATATTATTTTGACCGCTTCAAACTACGTAGCGGCCTTTATTAAGCTTGTATTAACTGCCGTGAATGCGATTCGTTCATTATTTGGCATGGGGTCTATTGGGGCGAAGAATGTGGCTTCTTCTGGTGGCCAAGCGGCCAATTCTATGGCGAATGTAGGTAAGGCTGCACAAGGCTCGACCAAAGATATCGGGAACACCGCCAAGGCTGCTAAGAAGCTTCAGAAACAGCTTGCAGGCTTCGATGAGATGAATGTACTATCTAAGCAGGATTCGGGCGGTTCTGGTGGTTCTAGTGGCTCAGGAGGGGGTGGTGGCGCGCCAAGTTACGATGTTTCTGGCATTAGATTCGATGATTCCGGAATTGGTAAGGGGGTTGATAAGGTCAATGAGATTTTTGAAAAACTAAGAGATAGTCTCAAAATTTTCAATTTCGACAAAATTGGAGAAGCGTTCAAGAGATTTGGCGATGATATTAGTAAATTTATTAAGCCTGCAAAACAAATCTTTGCTGATGTATGGGAAAGAATTAAGCCATTCATTACTTGGGTTGGAAATGAGTTGCTTCCTGCTTTCTTGAATGCACTTGGAGGGTCGATTAGGTTCCTAGGTAGAGCCATCTCTACAATCTGGAATGCTTATTTGAAGCCTTTTATGGATGTATTTTTAATCCCTATTGCTAACTTCACTGGTGGTGGTATCGTCTTAATATTAAATGCTCTTGGTGACTCATTGAGGTACATTGCCGATAATAAAGGTCTTGCTGAATTTATCATTGGTGTCTCTGTTGCAATCAGCGGCCTTACGGTCGCAATTAAAGCTAAAAATGCGATTGATGACCTTAGCGCTGGTGTACGTACTCTTCGCTCTGTAATGCTATCGTCTCCTGAGACTATGGTTGCTATGTCTGCAAAATTAGGCGCACTAAAAACAGCCTTCGTGCTAGCAGGCGGTGGTTTTGCAGGGTTTAAGGCTGCTGCAATTGCGGCAGCTGTTGGAACTAAGACAGCTGTTTTAGGTGCATTTACCGCAATCATGGCACATCCTCTAATCTTAGCTGGGGCTGGGATTATTGCTGGTGTTGCGTTTATTTTTGGTAGCGTTAAATCTGCTCTCGAACAAACAGATAGTGCGACCAGAAAAGCTGAATCCGCAGCTAAAGCACTTAAGACTGCCAATTCACAACTTTCTGATGCGACCGAAAAGGTTAAAAATGCCGAAGAGAGCCTTAATAATGCCAGAAAAGCCGCTGCGGATGCTGGACTGCAGCAAATTCAAGCCATTAAAGACCAAAAACAGGCCCAGGCGGAATTATTGCAAATTGAGCGTGATAGAGGTGTAACCTACGAATCGTTAAAGTCTCAAGTAGATAATGGGGTGTTATCATATCAGAATATGACCACAGCACAGCAAGCTGTTTATGAGGCTGGACTAAAATTAGATTCTGCCAATGAACAAGTTAAGTTGTCTCAAGACAATTTAACTAAGGCCACTAATGATTCTGCTAAGGCCGCAGAGGTACACAAGGCAGCTAAGGACGAGGAGTTGTCTGCACTGTATGCGAATGCTGTTGCACAGGCGGTTATTTCTGGAAAATACAGAAATACTGAAGAGGCTATTAATGCACTCAAAAATGGGACTTTGGAGTACAAAGACGAGAATGGGAATATGGTTAAAGCCAATGTCGATGATATTGGCAGACTAGAAGGCGAGACTAAAAAGAAGTCAAAAGAGATTACAAAAACTTACAATGATAGTATGACTGGTGTCGACCAGGGCTTCTTTGGACCAATGGGGGTGAGCTTAAGTAAAGTTGGAGAAGATATTTCTAATCTCGCGAAAAATGCTGGGGTTGAATTTGGCAAATTTGCCAATCACGCTAAAACTAAAGCGAGCGAAGCCTGGAACGGTTTAACTTCTGCGTTTAGTGGCGTTGCAAACTGGGCTGGAGAACGCTGGAACGATATCGTAAATGCGTTCAGTGGAGCGTTTCAAGCATTCAGCGATATTGGTCGAAATATCTGGAACGGTCTCAAAGCTGGTATTGGCAATATAGCTAATAGTATGAAGAATATGTTTTCTGGTGCTGTGGACGGCGTTAAAAAGTTCCTCGGTATTCACTCTCCATCAAAACTGTTCATGGGTATCGGTGATTATATGAGCCAAGGTATGAATATTGGCTTCGAGTCTAACCTTGGCGATATGGTAAAATCTGCTAGTGAACTGAGCAAAGAAATTGACAGTAAACTTGATTTTGGACCTGCAGTAAATCCTGATTTTGATATAAAAATTGACCGTAAAAATTCAATCCTAGGCGATTATATCGACGATATGAAATCTGCACCATTTATTCTTAATATTGACGGCGAAAAAGTCTTCGAGGGTGTAGTTGACCGTGCCAACGCTCAGACATTCTTAAGAAATATGGGTGTTTTTGATATTTAATCAACTACTTCTTGTAGTTGGCGGTGAAAATTATTTTAGTGGCATAGTAGATCGCATGAACGTGCAGTCGTTCCTAAAAAATGCGAGCGTCCTAGATATTTAGGGCGCCCGCAACTAAAATAATTTATATTATAATCCAACTTTATTTACGCCATACTCGGCTTGCTCTTGCGTGAACTTCTCATATTTCAATTGTTTAATTAAACCGTCACGACTGAAAGATGTAGTGTCGAGATAATTTTTCGCCTTTTTTGCTGCTTGCTCATTCCAGTCGACAGAGATGTGGTCAACTGCATAAACTGCATCAGCTTCCGGGAATTTTTCATATTTCAATTGATGGATGAGTCCATCTCTAGAAAATGCAGTGAAAGACAAGTAGCTTTCAGCTTTTTTAATAGCATTCTGTTGACTAACAGTAGGAGCCACTCCCTTAGAATAAACTACATTAATTGTGCTACCCTCATTCGTTGATTCATTGGCTGCTACTGATTGCTTGACAAAACCACCCGCAGCCACAGTATCTGAATATTCCTTAACTTCGACACAATTGACCTTGTTCTGTTCGCACCATGTCGCGATATCGTTATATTTCATATCTTTGAAGTCGATAACAGTGACCTGCTTGGAGCTGTGCATTGGGGTAGAAGTGCTATTATCTTTATTTTGATTACCAATAGCAATCAACACAAATACTACGATAACCCAGAACCACCACTTCTTATAGACTGGTTTTTTATTTGACTCTTTTTCTTCCGCCATGCGAAAATCTCTCCTAAAGATTAAAGTTTATTACTTCAAATATACAACAAACACTATGGTTTGCAAGCATAAAAGGTAAAAGACAGTATTATATATGTTGTATAAAATTAAGGCTTATGGTACTATAAAGATACAAGCATATAATTTTCCCGGAAATTCTATGCTAACTAATTAGCCATTATGTGCTTGTACTTTCATCTCCGGCTTGGTAATAATAGCTCCGTAAAAAGAGCTATTTTTTTGCAGAAAAGTATATAAAAAAGAAACGTCCCCGAAAGAAGGGGCTCGTTTCTTTGAGGTGATTGTACCCAAAATTAAGGAAAGGTTCCTTTCATCTCCGACTTGGTATTCAAAGACGTTATGGATAGGTGATCACCTTAATCACCTCCCCGCGAATTACGTACTCCGCGATTACCTATATTATAATCCGCTCATGTCTACTTTGCAAGTACTTTCTCATAAATTGTAACAAAAATCTAATGCATTTACAGTGTAAACATAACCGCAATATGAAATTTACTCATATTTCTTATGTTATAATAATTAATCGAAAACAATTATCTAGCTTTTAACCAGTATCACCTAAATCTGTTATAATAGAACTATCTACGACCGTGCTGGGATTCCCCATGGTCGTTTTTATTTGGAGAAAAAATGATAATTTCAGGCGATTTATTAAAAATTAACGGAAAATCAGTGGTAGGGCTTAAAACCTATAAGATTACTCGTGCCAAGTTGTATTCAGACGCTGGTCGAACCCTCAATGGTGGCCTCTCTGCGACCTTTATTGGCGTATTTCCGAAGCTAGAACTAGAAATTGGTGGGGTTTTAGCCAAAGAACGCGTCGCTGAGCTCTGTGGGCTGTTAGACCAAGGTTTTTTCAATGTTGAGTATTACGACCCAATGTCTGGAACCACTAGAAGGGGCGCATATTACGCCTCAGATTACTCAGTGGAGCTCCTAGAACGCCAGAGGGGGCTTTACAAACCGTTTACGGTGAATTTAATTCCTATGGAAAGGATTTAACATGATAAATGTAACTGATAGATTCAAGCAGGCCATGAAAGAACCAGTTAAAATGGTTACTGCTTCATTAGTTTTAGATGATAATACCGTAATCACGGGTCAAGACAAGCTAATTAAAATTACCATTGATTCCTCTGGACACCTATTTGGCACAGCTACCTCTGTAATTAACATTGAACTTTTTGGTACCAACTATAATCTAGTCGACCATACATTTAATGTGGTAGCTAAAACGCTTATTGACGCTGTAAATGACACTTGGGAAGAGGCTAACCTTGGATTATTTTATGTAGAAGAATCCACCGCTGATTTTGAGAAGAAGACCACCAAAATTAAAGGCTACGACCTTATGGGAAAGCTTGCTAAAACCCCATACAATTCCGGCACGATCCAATTCCCATGCACAGTTAAAGAGTTAATCAATCAGCTTGCTGGACGCTTTGATTTCGCGGTCGACACCAATCTTGATAATCTGCCAAACATTACATATCAGATTCCTGAAGACTTATATGCGAAAATCTCAAACTGCACTTATCGTGATATTCTAGGTGAAATTGCTGGTGCTACCGCTACTATTGCGGTATTTAATGGTAAAACTTTATCTTTTAGAGATAGCAAGAAAAAACCAGATGAAGATGAAATCTGGACTTACGATAACCTAAAAACACTTAAATATAAGCCAAAATATGGCCCAGTGAATAGCTTAGTATTAGCTCGCATACCTCAAGAAGATAATGTTGCGGTAGCTGATAATACATCTGTGGCTAATAACGGTCGCACAGAGGTTAAATTAGCCAATAATGAGATTTTAGACGACGATAGGCGAAAACTAATCACACCGATTTTCAACTCTATTAAAGATTTTTCACATCATCCATTTGAAGCAGAGACTACTGGTTTTGGCTGGTATAAACCTGGTGATTTAGTCTTAGCACAGGCTAGCGGTAAGGTTATGAACGGTCAAGTTAAAGGTGATTTGAAACAATCCACTACCAATGGTTACAACCTTTTGACGCTTAATAACACTAAAACCTCTTCTGGCGCCAATCTCAATATCAAGCCTGACGGTTTCATCGAGGCTAAGGGAGTGTTAGTAAATAACTGGTGCACTATGCCGATTAATATGTTTACCCTACTTCCTGGAACATACACATTGTCTCGCGAGGGTAACACTAATGTTTTCGTGGTTGTTGACTCAAATAATGGCGGGAATCATACTCTGGCAAAAATGACATCTGGCCAAACTAAGGTTACTTTTACCGTCTCAAACACCGAATATGGCTGCTATATAGCTTATCTTGCTAATAAAGGCACCAACCTGAATATTAGCGCTCGCTTCATGTTGGAAGCTGGCTCCGTGGCTCACCCATATGAACCGTCTAATTTGGGTTATCAGAATCTTTTTGACGAATTTTCTGGACTTCCAGTCACCATTCATGGAGCTAAACTAGAAAATAAAGATGGTATATTAAAACTCACTGGTAAACCTGCTGTGGACTGGATACCGATGATTACTCGCGAAAACTTAAATCTTCTAGATAAGACCGAGTATACAATCGTAAATTATGCTGGAAATAACGAACAGCTTTTTGTGCAGGTGGTAGCTATAAAAAAAGATGGTACTGGGAAAGACTTTTTTGGTGGAATACGCTACAAAACTGCCAAATTTACTATTGACAGCACCAAATACAGCCAGTACGATATGAAAATTGGCTTGAACTTAGCAACAAAATACCCAGAGCCTGTAACTCTGTTTACGAATGTAGCTTTATATAAGGGCGGATTTAATGACGATAATTTTCCAGAATATACCCCCTACGCTTCTGGATTTGTTACTCCAAGACCAAAAGCTCCACAAGTGGTTAAGGAGCTGGCTGGCGGTAAGGTGAGCTTTACTGGAAAGAACCTCTTCGATACTAGGTTCGGTAGTCGTACGCTAAATAATGTTGAGATTAAGACTTACGAAGACGGCTCGTTCGAGTTAAACGGCATCGCCAGTATCGGGTCATCACTTATCACTCCGTCATACTCTAAAAGCTTCATTCCCGCTGGTAAATATAAACTTGTAGTCGAACACCTAGGCGGTACAGCTGAAAAGAACTTTGCTGGTGCTGATTTTATCGTTTCTATCCCGATTCAAAAAGGCGGCGTAGTTTATTCTTCATATTTGAAACCTGGTGACCTCAATGGCGGCACCAAGGTATTCGATGTTAATGTCACTGATGTTCTAGACGAAAATTACACGCCGTTTATTTGGATTCCACACAATGCGGCGACAGACCAAGGCTTTTGGAATTACAAGAAACTACGTCTAAGAATTACATTAGTGAAAGACGGTGAGGACACTGAATTTACACCATTCGAAACCACTGATTTTTCACTCCCTAGTGGCCTTAACTTATACAAGCTCACCGACGATATTTATGACGAAGTGAAGTTAGAAAATGGCGTAGCTAAACTGATAAAGCGTGTCGGTAAATTAGAACTAACTGGCGAAGAAGAGAAAATTACTCACTACTTCACAACACAAGCTGGAACTATTGGTTTTAAGTATAAAAACCCGACTGAGGAGAAAATCTTCGTTCAGCAAGATTCTGTGGCTAATATTATTTGTTCGCATTTTAAGGCAATAAACGAAGACGCTACCTACACAACACGAGAGAATAGAACTGGTGTGGCAATCTATGGTGGTTATAATAATTTTCCTAAGTATACTAATACTATGGGCTTTTGGTTCTCTGTCCCAGACAAGGCGTACATGAAAATCACTGATGTAGCTTCATTCAAGAACTGGCTAAAAGCCGAGAAAGCCAAAGGTACTCCAGTTACGGTTTATTATGAAATGCGAGATTATCAAACGATAGAACTCGGTCGAACCAACTTAAATCAGGTTTATGTTACTGATGTTCGCCTAGAACTTGGCAGCGGCATCAAAGAAACCATTAAAGGTATTGCTCCAACCGCAACTCAAACAGATTACGCTAGGGCTGGTGGTATTACCAAGACTATTTATAATACTGAGATTAAAGTAGACAAGCAGAAGCAAGAGATTGAGTCGGTAGTTTCGAAACAGACTCAGGTAGACCAGAAGCTAAATGAAGAATTTACCAAGATTACTCAAAACATTAAAGATGTAGTCACTACGATTCAGACCACTGGTGGTGGAAATTTGATTAAAAACTCTGTTGGTTATGCCAAGAATCAAGATGGAACGTTAGTAGAATGGTCTAAGAATAATGTAGGTGAAGTTAAAAGTTACACTAACCCAGAGTCTAGGTCTTATGGAGCGATTTCTGGTAATGCGATTGAACTTAAAAAGGGCGCTAGCATTACTCAGAGGCTCAACGTGGCGTCTAGTGGTAAAATCCCTTATTCTTTATCATTTAGGGCTAAGAAAGGCTCTATTGGCACCGCAACGGTTAAATTAAGTAATACTATCGATAGCTTTGTGATTACAATTCCAGAAAACAAAGAGATTATCTGGCAAAACTTCGATTTAACTAAAATTGACCCAAGCATGAACTATCTAGATGTTACTGTTTCGACCAGTAATAACTGTGAGCAGTTCCTAATTACTGACTTAATGGTCAATATGGGTGACCAAGTGGTTCCATGGGTGCAGGCTAATGGCGAGATTCTTAATACTCAGGTAGCAGTGAATGACCAAGGTATGATGGTGTCTTCTAGCGTCTATTCTGGAGATTATGTGCAAATCACGCCTCTAGGGATGAGTGGCCACTCTAATGTTACTGGAACGGATGAGGAGGTTTTTAAGTTAAACCGTGACGTTACGGAAACCTCTAAGTTAAGTGCTAGAAAAGAAATCAACATGGACCCAATAAAAATCGTACCAGTCAAAGACGGAGAGAGACCAGGTTGGTACTTCGTAGGGTAGGAGGCAGAAATGAATAATGGATTTTTTGAAACACGAGACACTGGGCTATCTGGGTACCCTAGCCGCTTAAGGTTTGAGTGGTGGCTGATTGAGCAGGATGTCGCTAGCAATCGCTCTCGTATTGGATTCAAGCTTTTTGGCACTGGCGGAACCCTTGCAGGAGCTTGGTCGACACTATTTAGAGCGTACGTGAACGTGGCTGGTCAGGAATGGAACACTGGCCGCCATAACCTCTATAATGGCACTGTTATAATTCAGGGCGAAAAGTGGATTAGCCATGACTCTGCTGGCGGTGGTTGGTTTGAAGTGTTTTCAGATGCTGCGATTTATCAAAACTCGAATAACTCATTTGGGAAAGCTAGCTGGTATTTGCCAACCATTCCAAGGGCTTCTCAGCCGTCTATTACTTCCTACCCGAATAATACGCCGGATTTTAACCTTGGCGATACTATTACAATCCACATGAACTCTGTGAACGGAGCTTTTAGGCACAATGTCTATTTTATGTACGCCGATAAGACCTATGAAGTCGCGAGAGACGTGCAATTTAACTGTGTTTTCGATACTAGCAAAATCGCAGAAGAGATTTATAAAATCACCACCTCTAAAAAGGCTTATTCTGGACAAATCAAGGTCGATACCCTATTTAATGGAAATTTAACTGGTAGTAAGACCTGCCATTATAACGCCCATTTGGTTGGAGTCGAGCCAACATTCACAGAGTTCGCTTGTTTTGACACCAACGCCGCCACTAAGGCGATTACTGGTAATGACCAGGTATTTATTCAGGGCCAATCTCGCTTAGGGGTTAAAATTGCCAAAGAAAACAAAGCTGAAACTAAAAAATATGCTTCGATGAGCAAATATCTAGCTTCTGCATTCGGCGTTTCTGTGACAAAGAATTATTCAGCGACCGATGATGTGCAGATTGACGTTGGTGTCGTGAATGCTAATAGCAATCAGGTGGTCAGCGTTTCGGCAATAGATTCTCGTGAGTTTTCCACCGTAGTGAATAAGAATATCGTGGTAATTCCATATTCTGTGCCAACACTTGTGTTGTCTGGGGGGCGCATTAATGGTTTCGATCGCGAAACTAAAATTAAACTTTCTGGGACTTTTTCACGCCTTACTATCGGTAATACCCAGAAAAATATTATTAATTCAAAAACCGGCGTTCAATTCCGTATTAAACCTAATGGCTCTGACTGGGAAGAGTGGATAAATAAACCTTTTACAATCAAAGATAACACTATTATTGTCGAAGATTTTATTATTGGCTTAGATAGTGATAAAAGCTATATGCTTGAAGCAAAAATCACTGATTCTTTAACTTCTATCTCTATTAGAATTCTGGTCCCAGCGGGCTCACCGAAGTTTTTTATAGGTAAAGACGGACGCATTTCTATCGGCGATGTACCTACGGTTGATAAACCAAACGCCAATAGAGGTCAGCTTGAAGTGCATGGTGACATTTATTCAAATGGTTATAAACTGCTAGCTGACGCTCCTGGAGTAGTTAAACCACAGAATATTAAATTAGCGTCAAATGAAGAACTAAATAACGGCTGGACTGAGATTCCTATTGGCCATAATATTTCTTTATTTATAATGACCCTAAAAGAAACTCCCGCACGCGATTATCATATTGGATGGGACGGAATCCCTGTAGATGACTATCCATTGCCGCAAAATGTTACTATTCTAACTGGCTCAATTAACGCAGTAGCTACCGACGCTGCGATTAGCTTTAACATCAGACCAGGTATTAGGACGCTACATGACGGTTCAATACGTAATGTTGCGGATGGTGTATGGAAAAATAACTATTCGAGATTCGTAGAGAATTGTCGTGTTCGTTGGAGTGGCTTTATCATCGCCCAAAAGTAGCAGATATATGGTAAAATGTTTATGGCTACTCCAGTTTGCAACTTTCTGGGTTAAAGTAGCTATTCGATTCCCTTTTTAATGTTATAATTAAAGCAAATCTACGACCCCAATTTCTTCGGAAATGTGGTCGTTTTTTGTTGTAAGAAAGGAAAAACAATGTTAGATAAGATTATTGCAGCGGCGGTTGGAGCGGGGATTTTAGGGTCTGCATATTTACTTGATTTACTCATTGGTATAGTAAAGGTTATTTTTACGCCCAATTTGAAATGGTCTTGGAAAAAGATGTTTCAGGATTTAGTAAAAGCTATTATTTGGGGGACTGGCGTTATCGGTACAGTAGGCCTGCTTGAAATTACGAACTGGTATGCCAAAAAAGTTGGAGCAGACATGTCATTCCTGCAAGACGCTTCGTTCCCTATTTTAATTGCCGGTATCTTAGGTGGTGTAGGTTGGTATTTGACCAATACGATCAAGAATATTGTTGCCTTTATTAATAAGAAGACAGATGTAAAGCTCGATGAATCTCAAGCTGACTATGCGGGGCTAACTTCTGATATTGTGAAAACAGCTAAAGAAATTGCTGAACTCATCACTCCTAAACATACAGTTAATGATACCCAAACCGATAAAAAGGCCGAACCTACAGAAGAAGAAATTACAGAAGTTGGACAAGGTGGAGACAATCCTTTATCTAAGAGACTTTCAGATGGTGATAGTGACTACGGTAAAGGTTGGCAATGTAGCAAATACTCATGGTATCTAGCTTCTGGTGTTCGAATGAACTATATTCCTCACCCTGATTACGGTCCATGTGATGGTAGAGCCATGGTAGATTATCTCGTCAATAAACTTGGCTGGGTGCGATGTGGCAAGCGTAATGGCGCTATCTTTGCGTACTCTGCGGGAGCTTATGGCCATACGGGTATGGTCGTAGACGCTGATAAGAATATAGTAAATGACGCCAACTGGACGCCTCTGCGAGTTTCCACTCACTACCTTAATCTTGACGCCGTTGGAGCTGTTTATACATGTCCTAAATCCATGCTAGAGGCTGAGAGCCCTAAGCCGGTTCCAGTTGCTACAACTCCTGCTCCTGCACCACAGCCAGCTCCTAGTAATGAAGTTAGCTACACTTACCAAGATGGTGATACATTCGGCGCTGTAATTCTTAAGCTTGGTCTTCAAACTGACAATGGCTTATGGGGAGATAATGGTGATGTAGCTTTCTATACCAACCAGCTTCATGAGCAAGGTATTTATGGCAACATCCCAGTTGGTGCGACTATTAAATTGAGGCGAAGACAGTAATGCGGATTGCGGTGGAAGACATTACAACATTCATCTCTGTAATTGCTGGCGTGATTACGGGCCTCGGTATTATCGCCAAATTCTTAGACAATATGATGAAGAAGTGGGCGACCAGCCTTATCGACCCTCTAAATCAGAAAATTGATAAAAATGGACGTGAATTCACTGAATTACTCGAAAGAAAGAATAAAAAACTCACGGAGTTACTCGAGAAAAATAACCAAGAAATCCATAGTATCGATATTGCACAGTGTCGAAACTTTGTCACTAGGTATTTGGCCGACATCGAACGAGGAGAACATCTTACGGAGATTGAGCTTGAACGATTTAACGATATTTACTCTCATTATGAAGAAATTGGTGGAAATTCATATATTCACTCTAGAGTTGAAAAATTAAGGAAACAAGGTAAACTGTAATTAGGATACAGGTGATAGTGTTGAATCAAAAAGAGCCTCATGGGAGGGGTTCTTTTTTGTTAATATTTTAACCATAAAAAAATAGCCCCCTCTCAACATGGGGCTATTTCGGGTTCGAAGCATTAATCCGGTAATATCACACTGGTTCTGTATTCCTGATATTCATCTTCTGAATGCGTTCCGTTATAGTATTTCATCGCCTCATCAATTCCACGAGATTCGCATATCATGGCGGTCTTAAGAATAATCGTGGCTTCATTAGCCATTCGCTTGAATGTAGCCTCTCGAACATCTTCATGAGGCAGTTTAATGTCTGATTGCGCCTGAGACAGGATTGCTTCGACTATTTGGTTAATTGTGACGAAACTTAATGTGCTTCTTTTATTTTCCAAATTAGCGTTTTTTAATATCTTCTCCGTCTCTTTAGATTTTTTTATTACAACAACCTCATAATGCCTACGATAGTTTTCGAGTTCAATAGACATTTCTTTAAGATATCCGTTAAGCTTCCAATATTCATAATTCATCCAAGCCATAGCTATGGCGGCTACAGTTAGTACTATATACATGATTGTTTCCATCGTTAACTCCTTAAATATTCATCAATTATTTTCTTACACCCCTCAAACCCAACCCCAAATTCTGCTCTATAACCCCTCGCACGCAGTTTTTCGAGCATTTCGGCTTGTTCCTCAATATGCTTATCAAACCAATCTCCCTTTTTACGGATTTTAGTGTCACCTTTTAAGATCTTTTTAGCATCTTTATCGCGTTTTAATTTGGTGCAGTCTTTTTTGATTTCAATATAGAGTCCGAAATAAAACCCCCATTCACGCACGATACCATTCCAGTCTTTGCTATTTATATTTTCACTTGACTCTGCGATGAATAAATCCGGATAGCCCCTTTCCGGATGTAACCTATGATGTTTCGCCGCCTGACCAGGCGTCAGTTTAAGGTCGGCTGCGAGATCGAAGCGATAAATTACATCCGGATATTGTTGCTGTAAATATCGAGCTATCTGCTCGTAGAGATTATGCTCGGAATTATATTTTGGGATTCGTTTCATATTGTAATCACTTTAATCAACCACACCACTAGCATTATTGGTAATATAATCCCTGCTAGTGCTGATATTAGGATGATAATTATAAATGTACTTTCGATTAAATGTTCGATAAAGTCTTTCATTTTTAGTTGTCCCTATGCTCTATTTCATATTTTTCCAATACTTCTAACGGTGCGTCTCTAAAGAACCTACCAATGCTTGATATGGTTGGCCAAAACCTCGTAATCTCATCGGTTTTAAGTAAATCCGAGGCGTCATATTCGGACGCGTATTCCAAGATATGAATCATTCTTAAAGCTCTAATTACTAGGGCTGTTTGTTCTCTGGTTGGTAATGGGATATTACCAAAAATTTTACTGTCTTGCTCCATATCAAACCTGATAAAATCGACGATGTTTTCATTGTTAGCCATATGCTTATCTTTATGTCCTGTGTACGACATTATTTTGCCTCCTCTAACAATTCAAGGTTACGATGGATGTCACCAATAATTTCGTATTGAGAGCCATCACCACCCAACAAACTATCGCCAAAGTAAGCCCCTCTAATACGATGAAGTTCAAAGCAACAGTCGTCTTGACTGTATCTTACTTCCCAAATGACAGACTTTCTTCCATAAACAACTTCTTTTATTAAGCTCCCCTCATAAATCTTTTTACTGTTCTTGTCTCTAAGACCAGTAAATTGTTCAAGTACGACATCTTCAATGATAAGTCTATGTTCTATAAGTTCGTCGGTGAGTATGTCAATATCATCATAGGCAATCTCTGCTACTGTACCAAAATCTACCATTATCAACTTAGGGTAAACATATTTTTTCTCTTCTTTAATCCATGCCCTATATCCTATCTTTCTCATATCTCAACCTCCAATTCATCATTATCAGCATCCCATGCGAAGTTATCTAACTGATTAAAATATACCTTGCTCATATCCGCTCCAGCCCCACCAATATTAACTATCACTGTTATCACTTGGCATAGTGGCTTGCCTTTCATTTCTGGTCTAGATAGATACCTTACTAAGTCATCTACCGTGTGTAGTGTAATTCTATACGTCATATTATTTTCTTTCTTCTCCTTTCTTAATTTCCTCAACAATCATCTTAAAATTGCTTTTTTCGATAACCGTTCGATATATTTCTAGCTCAGCTTCCAACCTAGCATTTTTCATGAGGCCATCAAGAACCTTTAAACATAGTTCATCTGCTATTTTGTCGTAATCCCTCTCTCTTATCGCGTTGCCTAGGCTTCTTTCACTAAATATAGAGGATGACATATTGTATCTAATCTCTTCGCTATATTTTTTTAATATTTTTTTAATATCGTCTCTTGTTATCATTCAATACCAACCTTTTTAACTCCGCATTTACCACACTTGCCGTTAATCGTATGGGTCATACACCAGCAATTCTTACAGAGGCTAACTTCGTTCATTGTTCTTCCATTTCATTTTGCTCTTCATCAATATTAAACTTCTTCTTTTTGCTCGCCATACGAATCTTAGCCCAGTAGATTTGCTTATCGCTCTTAGAATGCTTAGCAGGCTTATGAGAACTAAGTTTTCCCCAATCTACTGGCACATCAAATTCATTCTTCTTCATTACGCTGGTCTTTATTTAATAATTCAGGGTTATGGTTAACATCACCAATGACTTCGTAATGATTAGACATATAACCATACAAATTAAATATCTCATCAGTTTTTGTGTTGTCAATTAGTCCAATTCGTGGACTGTTAAGGTCTTTCATTACAACGAATCTGCCGATAAATCGTTTGTCATAGGGGAATTTCATTTTTACTATGTCACCAACATATATCATTTTCCCGTTTTTATCTTTAATATCGGTGGATTGTTCAATAATAAAATCCTCTTGCTTAACCTCTGGAGTTATGACATTGCCATAATCCGAAAACAGAACACCATTCTGAGTAATATAGAAGTCCCCTGGTTTATTAAACGGATGTTTGTAGACATAGGTTTTTTGCTTTTTGCTCCAAACTCTGTATTTTATTTCACTCATTTTTAATTTTCTCCGTTTGTTTTTCCCAGATTTCGTCTAATTCTTCATAGTTGTGCTGCCATGGGTAGAGGGGTTCTTTATTTGTCGTAATATAAGCGTCGGAAGAGCCAGGAATAGCCCAGTAAAGTCGCTTATCAAAGCTAAAAATTCGTACCTCACCACTTTTCAACAAATCAAGGTTAATTTCTTGTGGTGAACTCTTAGTAGTTGACCACTCAAAAGTCACGATATGATCAACTCTTGTGGCGATTGTGACTTTTTTGACTGCTTTATTATTATCGCCTATCTGTAAATATCCACACTCAAAGCACCTGTATCCTGAATCGTGAACTCTAGTAGTTGGCTTAAAATATGGTTCCCAAATACCGCTTGCTTCCATTTTTCTTATCTCCCAAAATATAGCCACCATTTATATACTGACTGGTTTAGTTTTTCTTCTTTAAAATCTTTTTATTATTATCTTCATAAACTTCAATTTGTTTCTTAACCAATTCATTGCTATGAAGCTCGGGATACGCCGATACAACAGCAATAGCATTATCGGGTTTTAGGTCTTTGTATGCTTGACGCTCGTGAGCTAGATAACTTGCAACTGTGGCTTGGACCTTAGATTCGATTTCGGCATTTTGTGATTGATAGAGTTCAATTCTAGAATCCAGGTTTAAGCCACTAATTAAACTAGCTATTAACAATATTTGAATGAACAAAGGTATTACAAGAATAGGGACGGCTACTAAGATAAACAGGTCTCTATCAAGATCTTCCTGTTTAGAATAAAAGAAGATGGAGAAACCTATTGACAGTAATAATATAAGCGTTAGCATTATTCTTAGTCCTCGTCCTCTTCTTCTGGCTCGAACTCCATATCTATGCCAGAACTTACCAAATCTTTTCCAAAATAAGTGCCAATAGACTTCTTAATAGAGCCATTTTTTGTATAGAAGTCAAGTATATAGCAGGCGCTTTTGATGGGTCCTTCCGTTAGAAACGATGCGTGAATGTTAGCTTGGATTTTTAACTTATCACAAATGCGCTGAACATCAATAGGATGTAATAATTCATCAATCTTATGAGCAAAAAAATCAATCTTGTGCTCCATTGCAAATTTTAATTCAGCTAAAACTACTTCTTCGTCCAAAATTCTATATTCTTCCATTACATCTCCCCCATTTCATACTTACGCACGATTTCCCACTGTTCTTTGTGTTCTTTAAGGGATTTCTTAAGTGCTTCTTCGGTTTTAAAATAAATATTTCCTGGACAATATGACAAACTTGGATCGAGTCCCCACTCTTGCAAAGAGCTATTATAATAAGTACACCAATTACTATACTCAATCCAGGGATTACTCTTTCTTTCCCATTTTCCACCCTCAGCGTCATCCAAAAGCACTTGGCGAGCAATATTGTATTCAAGTTTAGCCTCAAGCTCTTGTTTTGTGCGACCATAAATACCAACATTGTAGCGATAGTTGTCCATGCCGTCATTGGTGTCAATCTCATGACACATAACACCTTCATCGTTAATAAAATAATAACCATCACCTCTTCCACCCCTCCACCTTTCATGTTTTTCAGGGATTTCTTCGAACCAATCTTTAAGAATATCTGGATTTTTTTCGAGAGTTTTCTTATGATAGGCTAGTCTTAAAGTATCTTTTTGAAGTAAACATCCCTCTTCTGGGTGAATGAAGAACAAATTTCCTTTTTTAAACATTGGGATATCATTTATCAATTTATAATATTTCATTTTCAATTCTCCTTTCATGGCAGGGGCGGCTCGGCAACCACCCCGTCAAGCATATCGGGCTGCGTTTATGACATTTAACTTTGGTCTGGCGAGAGAAAATGCTATAGACCAGCCAAAGCACCACGTTGTTAGTTATTGTTAAAGTATTGGTCGATTAGTTTATTAGTTTTTCTCTCTAATTTTGCGATTTTGATAAGGTTCTTAAAGTCCTTATCTGTTAGCTCGCATAGGCATTGGAGTAGCTCATTATAGCTCACATCTCTAGGTTCATTATCTACAAGCGTTTCGATCGCTTCATCTACTTTTTCTTTTACCATTTCTCTCTTTCTCCTTTCTCCTCGTTAGCTCTTTTTGGCATTACCACCGTGAGTACCGCCGAGTAATTCTTATGTTGTTTTAGATATCGTTCAAACTTATAAGCCTCTTTAATAGTCTTATACTCGTAGTGCTGGGGTTTTCCGGTACTATCGATATAATCGACGAGGACTTTATCGGGTTGGATTAAATTTTGTCTATTATTCATTTTGTTTAATTCCAGAAATTACCACTAGGAGAAGTTTCCAGAACGATTCGTAGGTCTCGAATCGCGTCGGAGTTTAAGGAACTCAACTTTTTTGTTCCGACTACCGTCTACGACGCTCCTAGTGATAATTGTTGAGAATGAGGCGCTAATAAAGAATTTAGAGGTCTAAATTAAAAATGCACATTAAAACCGATTACGCCTCATCTGATGTTAAGTACTATGGCTGAGTGTATGTTGACATTTAACTGGTTCTAATCGGCCAGCACCATCTGTTTTTTAATTATTTATGGCTAATTTAAATACTTTTCCAGTATTCCTTTGTTCGTAATATGCGAAACCTTTTTCCTCGGCTAATTCGATGAATGTGTATCCACGTTTCCCGATAAAGCCTCCGATTTTTCCGCCTTTACTTCCTGCGATTTTAGATCGCTCTGGACCAGTTAAGCCGTCATTGTCGACATCCATGCAGGCGAAGCCACCAGTGTTACTTTTACGCCCGCCAATCGCACCGATACGCCGATAATGGTCTTTTCCGTATCTCTGATAGTTAGTGGCTCTTGTCTTCAATCCACCAGCTTTAGTTCCTGCCATTTTTACCTCTCTTTTTGATTCGAATTGCGACATTCTTGGTTGATTCGATTCTATTCATTAACCACCTCTGCTTCCTCTGCGTCGAAAGTTTCGACATTTAAGGTTTCTTTTGGCGCGTCCGGATAGCTTTTATC
>CAUTXE010000003.1:0-37054 GCA_963542185.1 uncultured Candidatus Saccharibacteria bacterium
GCCCCAACTCAAGCTGCGACAGTCAACCCAGTCTCGAATCCGATTACACCAGCCAATCCTAACCCGACCTCAGCTACACCAATTAACCCAGCTATGCCTAACCCACCAATCATGCCAACTAACCCAAACATCTTAAATAAGTAAGGAGAGAAGATGACAAAAATTTTATTAGTTGAAGACGACCAAAGCTTACGCGAGATTTACGGAATTAGATTAACGGCGGAAGGTTACGAAATTGCTTCTGCGGGTGACGGCGAAGCAGCTCTTGCTCTAGCAGTAAAAGAACGCCCAGACTTGATTATTTCCGATGTGATGATGCCAAAGATTTCAGGTTTTGACATGCTCGATATCTTGCGTTCGACGCCAGAGACCGCCAATATCAAGGTAATTATGATGACCGCACTTTCGGCCGATGATCAAAAAGCCCGTGGTGAATCACTTGGGGCGGACCGTTTCCTCGTAAAGTCGCAAGTAGGAATTGAAGATGTAGTGAATGCTGTGCATGAAGTCTTAAATGACGCAAATGGTGCGCCAGTCGCCACAGCAACTGCTCCGACTACAGATAATATGATGACTCAATTCGCGGCTGCGCCAGCACAAACTCCTGTCCAAACCACCGTGCAAGCTCCAGTACAGACTCCAGCACAGCCCGTCGCATCAGCTCAGCCTTTTGTATCTACAGAGCAGGTTACACAATCTCAGCCGATCACTTCGACGCAGCCAGTCGCACAAGATCAGCCAGTTCAAACTCAGCCAATTACACCGGCACAACCACCAATTAATAACCCTAACCCATTTTTAGGTAATGTATAGATTAAATAAATTTTTAGCCGAACAAACTGGCGTTTCGCGTCGCGAAGCCGATAACCTCATCGCGGATGGTCGCGTGAGGATTAATGAGAAGATCGCCGTGCTAGGCCGTCGATTCGATGAAACTCACGATGAGGTCTTTTTGGATGGTCAAAAAATTGAAGAGCGTAAGGGTTTTACCTATCTAATCTTGAACAAGCCCGAAGGATATGTTTGCTCCAAGAAGCGTCAGGGTGACACGCCGACACTTTTTGAGCTTTTACCAGAAAAATATCAGGGTTTGAAAACTGTGGGAAGACTCGATAAGGACAGTTCAGGATTAATTTTATTAACCAACGACGGTGATTTCGCTTTTTCGATGACGCATCCGAAATTTTTCAAAATCAAAAGCTACATTGTAAAACTAAATCGCCCACTTGCGCCACTACATCAACAAATGATTTCTGATATGGGCATTGATTTGCCGGATGGTAAGAGTAAATTATTCCTCAAAAAAGAAGAATCCGACCCGAGTGGCTGTACCTTTCTAGTAGAAATGAGTGAGGGGCGAAATCGTCAAATTCGCCGCACTTTCCTGGCGGTAGGTTATAAAGTAGTGGAACTGCATCGCATTGAATTTGGAAGATATACGCTAGAAAACTTAAAGGATGGTGAATTTAAAGAGGTGGAGAAAAGATGAAAGTATTAATTATTGGTAAAAATATTAAAAACGTTTATCTTTCTCTGGATGCCAAAAATTTTGAACTAGACAAAAACCAAAATGCGCACCTAGATTTAGCTTATGATGGTAGCGAAAAATATTACAATGACCGCTTTAGCATCATGGCCGGACAGAAGCTGGCAGATGAGGTAATTTCGAACTTTCGCATCGAGACGGAGACGGCTTTTAGCCCGGAAAATCCCGAAACTTGTGATGATTTTCAATATATTTTGCTTTCGAAAAATAATTATATTAATTTGGCGCCAGAATTTGTCAAACAGTGTGATTTTAATGGCAAAATTTTAGATAAACGCACGGCCAAATTCGACTACATTTATATCGATTGGTCGGCGGAATTAAATAACGTGCAAATTAAGGCGATTTTGGATTACTTAGAGTCACATCCAAAGACTAAGCTAGCTTGGTGTTTTGATCGCTCGGAGCTGCCAAAATTATTAAATGCGCCAGATTTAAGCAAGACCAATTTGACGACTTTTTATCGTCTCTTACAGCGAGCAGAAATCGTATTCGTGATGGGCGAAAAATCGCAAATGATGCGGGTGAAACAAATTTTAGGTACACTTTCGACTTTGAAGCTAATTTATATAACAGAAAACCAAATCCTGGCTGGCGTTTTCAAAGAAGATTTTCGAAACAAGGATATAAAGGTGACGCGCGATGTAGCGGCGACGATTATTGCGGGCACAATTTTCTCGGCCCTAATTACAGACTGGAATTTGCAGCGCGCCTTGATGCTTGCGAAAATTAATGTAGAAAATTCAAAGGCCAATAAAACCCTAAAGATTAATCAATTGTCCGATAAGCTACGTGAGGCCTTAGCGATTAGATAAGATAACCTACCGAATAAGCTCCGATTATTAGAAAAATCCCTAGTCTGACTAGGGATTTTCGTAGTTTACTTGAGAAACTCGCGGAGATAAACACCGGTCGGAGTTTGATCATTTTTGGCGATTTCTTCTGGTGTACCTTCGGCGATAATTTGACCACCATGTTGCCCACCTTCTGGACCCATATCAATAATCCAGTCGGCACTTTTAATCACATGTAAATTATGTTCGATAATAACCATGGTATTGCCGCCAGCAACCAAGCGATCTAGGATTTTCAAGAGGCGATTCACATCATCGGTATGCAGACCAGTGGTTGGCTCATCCAAAATATAAAGAGTCTTGCCGGTCGAACGACGAGAAAGTTCGGTAGCAATTTTAATACGTTGAGCTTCTCCACCCGAGAAGGTAGTGGCAGATTGACCGAGGCGAATATAGCCGAGACCGACTTCCTGAATCGTTTTCAGTTTATTGGCAATGGCAGGAATATTCTCGAAGAAGTCCACCGCCTCGTCAATAGTCATGTTTAAGACATCAGAAATATCTTTACCCTTGTATTTTACCTCAAGCGCTTCACGGTTATAACGTTTGCCATGACAGGTCGGACAAGTCACATAGACATCCGGCAAGAAGTGCATTTCAATCTTATTTACACCGTCACCTTGGCAGGTTTCACAGCGACCACCCTTGACATTAAAGGAGAAACGGCCGGCCTTATAGCCACGAATTTCTGCTTCTGGTTGAGCGGCAAAAAGTTCGCGAATGGCAGTGAAGACCCCAGTGTAGGTTGCCGGATTCGAACGAGGAGTGCGACCGATTGGACTTTGATCGATCACGATACATTTATCGAGATTATCGATACCATCGATACGTTCATGTTCACCAGCTACGGTCTGAGCTCGATGTAAACGAGCAAGTAATTCGTTAGCCAGAATTTCATTGACTAGAGTAGATTTACCAGAACCCGAGACGCCAGAAACTACCGTCATCACACCTAGGGGAAATTTAACCGTGAGATTTTTCAAGTTATTTTCCCTGGCGCCTACTACCGTAAGGTATTGATTGAGTTTTGGCTTACGACGAGTTTTCGGTACGGAAATTTTCTTGGTACCAGAGAGATATTTACCAGTGAGAGAGTCCGAGTCGCTTGCAAATTCCTCTTGCGTACCCGCGGAAATCACCTGACCACCGCGCGCGCCAGCCCCAGGACCAATATCAACCAAATAATCCGCACTCATCATGGTATCTTCATCATGTTCGACGACTAGCACGGTGTTTCTAAGGTCACGAAGATGCCTCAAGGTTGCGATTAATTTATCATTATCACGTTGATGTAAACCAATGGATGGCTCATCTAATACATAAAGCACACCCTGGAGACCGGAGCCGATTTGGGTGGCGAGGCGAATACGTTGGGCTTCTCCACCAGAGAGAGTATTGGCCGCACGGCTGAGCTCAAGATAACCTAGACCGACGTCTTGCATGAATTTGACGCGCTCTCGAATTACTTTGAGGATTGGACGGGCAATTAAGGCCTCTGCTTCGGTAAATTCAAGATCCTGAGATAAAACATCCAGCATCGCATCAACGTCTAAATTACAAAAATCATTAATATTGAGACCGTGGATAGTCACCGCAAGCACGACGGGCTTTAATCTAGCTCCGTGACAAGTTTGACATTCATGCACACGCATAAATCGCTCGATGTCTTTGCGTATGAAATCCGAGTCGGTTTCCTTGTGGCGGCGCTCAAGAGTGGGGATGACGCCCTCGTAGATTGATTCGTAGGTCGCGCCATCCTTAAACTTGCCGGAGCCAGAAATTTTGACTTCGTATTTTTCATTGCCAGTACCATAAAGAATTAGATGTTTTTGCTCTTCGGTGAGCTCACGAATTGGTACATGAATCGAAAAACCATGACGCGCGGCTACCGCGGAGAGACGCTTCAGCCACCAAGAATCACTCTGTACACGGTTGAACGGACGGATGCCACCTTCGGCAATGGTGAGATTTTGATTAAACACGAGATTCGGGTCGATTTCCATACGCGTACCAAGACCAGTACAAGTCGGACAGGCGCCTTGAGGGGCATTGAAAGAAAAGAGGCGTGGCTCGAGCTCTGGAATCAATTCGTCTGGGTGAACTGGACAGGCGTAACGCTGGGAATAAGTAAGAACTTCGGTATTCGATTTACCAAGATTCTTCCCTTCGATGGTGGAAGAATTATCATTAATCTTAAGGAGCATAATCAAGCCCTGACCAAGCTCGAGAGCTTGCTCGATGGAGCTAGAAATGCGGGAATAAAGTTCTGGATTCAGAATAAAACGGTCGACCACTAATTCGATATCGTGACGTTCCTGTTTTTCAAGGGTCGGAAATTCATCTAGGGCATAAACCACGCCATCCACGCGCACACGAGAAACACCTTTTTGGAGATAGTGCTCGGAAATATGGAGGAATTCACCTTTTTTCTGCTGGACGATTGGTGCGAGCAACATTAATTTCGAACCAATCGGAAGTTTCATCACTTCGTTGACGATGTCTTCCACGGAACGCTTAGATACTTCGCGGTGACAGATTGGACAATGCGGCACGCCGACGCGGGCAAAAAGTAGACGCAGATAATCATAGACTTCCGTGACGGTAGCAACGGTAGAACGGGGGTTTCTGGAAGTGGATTTTTGATCGATAGAGATGGCTGGCGAGAGACCGGTAATGGTATCAAAGTCCGGCTTATCCATCACGCCGAGAAACATACGCGCATAGGAAGAAAGCGACTCGACATAGCGACGCTGACCTTCGGCGTAAATCGTATCGAAGGCGAGGCTTGATTTACCAGAACCAGAAAGACCGGTGATCACCACGAGCTTATCGCGTGGGATATCGAGATCGATATTCTTCAGATTGTTCTGCCTAGCGCCACGAATCTTGATGTAATTGTCTGGATTATCCTTCAGGAGCGCTTTGCCGCCCGGAGAGAGTAGCCCCTTATTTTTTGTTGTTTCTTCCACGTTTTTAATCCCATTTTCATATTTAAATCAATCAGGTATTATAACAAAAAATTAGCGTTTTGTCGAGATGCTTGTGGCTAGGGCCTAAGCGTAAAATAACCTGGAGCTAGATGACGGTCAATGCGCAGAGCCTCGAGACCAACATTATTAGGTGTAGCAGAAGTCCAACCATTATTACCAACCAAATTTACGCGATTGGCAAATATCAATACATTCCTAGGTGAACTAACACCCGCGGCAACTGCTTGAGAGGTGTCCCAGTCTCCTGTGGTATATATTCTAGTCAGTCGATTGTCCGTAGTAAAACTCGCAAACATATAACCAAAATTTTTCACCTTTGGCGTAGTGAATGAACTTAAATCTAGCTCTGTTAAGTTATCATCCATTGAAAACATACTAGACATGTCTGTAACGTTTGCTGTATTAAAATTGGAAAGATTGATAGTTTTTAGTTCCGTCATTTGATAGAACATCGACCCCATATTTGTTACCTTGTCGGTTCTAAAATGACTAAGGTCTAGATGTTCAATTTTTCGCAACAGCGAGAACATACCAGACATATTTTCGACATTCTTAGTATTAAAGCTACTAATATTGAGTGATGCTAAGTTAGTCATGCCATTAAACATAGAGCGCATATCTGTCACATTCGAGGTATCAAAATTTGAAAGATTAAAGGCAGTGAGGTTAGTCATATTAAAAAACATGCCGCCCATATTCGTCACATTAGAGGTATTAAAATTTGAAAGATTAAAGGCAGTGAGGTTAGTCATATTAAAAAACATGCCGCCCATATTCGTCACATTAGAGGTATTAAAGTTGGAAAGATTAAGGGTGGTGAGATTACGCATACCATTAAACATATGGCCCATATTCGTCACCTTCGAGGTGTCGAAATTAGAGAGATCTAGCTCTAAAATATTTTTTATTTTTTGCTCACTATCCCCTGAAAAGAACATCATACTACTATCTGTATTCAAATAAACCTTCTCTGGTTCGGCATGGTAATAGGCTGTCTTATCTGTTGGGTCCAACCAAAGTTTGATCCTATAATCAGAGTCCTCATCTTGAATATCTACCGTATTCATATAAACTACTGGCGCAAGTACACTCTTTTTAAAATGTTCAATTTTATTTGTGGCGGTTTCGAGAGATTTTAGCTTTGCATTAAAATCCGTCCCCTCCGTCATGAGGGCGCGCATTTGGTAAGGATTCGAAACAAAAGAAAGGATTAATTTATTCTGATAATTCCCTGACTCTAGATTATCGGCCAGTTTCATACCAATACTAAGTTGATTCAATTCATTACCATTAGTCTTCCCTGTAGTTTGAAGAATTTGCGCTGGTGTAGACAAAGCTGGAATCGGTGCGTAATTCATAGACGCTCCGAATTTATAGCCCCAAGAATTATTTGGCAGATTATTTAAGGATAAAATATTGCTAACCGAGTTAATTTTCGCCCCAGTCGTAGAACTATTATTAGTTAGCGCTGTATTTTCTGTTTCCGCGCTTAATGTCGCAGTGTATCCTGTTCGATTATTCGTATTAACTGTAAAATTAAATGGAATCTCGGTGGTCTTATCAGTAGAATTAATCACCTGGTTGCCGTTCACCTGTAAATTAGCCTGATCTACGGAAGCCGAAAGTGTCGGAACGAAGAGAGCGAAAGTATTGTTACTTAGAATAATATTTTAAAAATCAATTATGCCAAAAAATATGCCAAGCAACCTTTAATTCCCGTTTAAACCACCCCCCCCCGTGAGGGTTTCCTATATGTGATTTTTTGGCCTTGCATATGCATTTATTTTACCATAAACGTGATGATTTTTATAGTTTTCTAGTGAAGTAACCTGGGCGACCGTTGGTTGGATCGTCGATACGGAGCCAGGATTTATCCGCAGTACCCGGGTTAACCAAGAACGAGCCATTTCCTCCTCGTAGTTTATTGCGATTTTTAAACATTTCCGAAAAGTCCGTAAGGCTAGCGGTATTAAAATCATTATTTACATAAATTTTTTCTAGTTTATCATTAAGTTTATCTTTATATGGAAGATAAAACATATATTTCATATCCGTAACCTGGGAGGTATCGAAGTTGGAGAGATCAAGAGTGGTGAGATTAGGCATATTCCGAAACATAGCGTACATAGTCGTCACTTTAGAAGTATCGAAATTGGAGAGATTAAGAGCAGTGAGGTTGGACATGTCAGAAAACATAGCATACATATCCGTCACCTTAGAAGTATCAAAACTTGATAGATCAAGATTGGTAAGATTAGACATACCAGAAAACATATAGCCCATATTCGTAACTTTAGAGGTATCAAAGTGAGAAAGATTAAGAGTGGTGAGCTTAGACATGTCGTCAAACATATATCTCATATTCGTCACCTTAGAGGTATCGAAGCTGGAGATATCAAGAGTAGTGAGATTAAACATGTCAGAAAACATAAATCCCATATTCGTCACCTTGGAGGTATCGAAGTGAGAAAGATTAAGAGTGGTAAGTTTAGACATGCTAGAAAACATACCACTCATATCAGTCACATTGGAGGTATCAAAGCTGGAGAGATTAATGGTGGTGAGAGCAGGCATATGATAAAACATATTGTTCATATTCGTCACCTTGGAAGTATCAAAGTGAGAAAGATTAAGAGTGGTGAGTTTAGACATGTATGCAAACATATTGTACATAGTCGTCACCTTGGAGGTATCGAAGCCGGAGAGGTCTATCTCTAAGATATTTTTAATTTCTTGCTCATAATATATTGAATAAAACATCCTGCTACTATCTGTATCTAGATAAACCTTTTCCGGTTCAGTATAATAATAAGCTGTCTTGTCCGTCGGGTCTAACCAGAGCCTAATTTCATAATCGGAGGCCGCACCTTCAATATTTACTGCATCCATGGAAGCAGCTGGCGCAACTGTACTCTTTTTAAAACGTTCAATTTTATTCGTAGCGGTTTCGAGAGATTTTAATTTTGTATTAAAATCAGGACCATTAGTCATGAGGGCAATACGGTCGTAGTCATTGGTTAATATCGAAAATACCAATTTATTTGTATATCTACCACTTTCGAGATTATCACTTAATTTCAGACCAATTTTCATACCGTTCGTTTCATTGCCGCTAGTCTCACCTGCGGTTTGAAGGATTTGTGCTGGCGTAGACAAGGCTGGAATTGGCACGTAATTCGTAGCCGACGCTAATTTATAGCCCCAAGAATTATTTGGTAAATTATTTAATGGTAAACTCGTGCTAATCGAATTAATTTTCGCACCATTCGTAGAATCGCTATTCACCAAGGCTGTTTCGTCGGTTTCTGAATTTAGAGTTGTCGTATAGCCAGTCTTATTATTGGTATTGACGGTAAGATTTAAAGGAATTTCTGTGGTTTTGTTCGTAGAATTAATTACCTGATTTCCGTTCACCAAAGCTGCAGTATTATCTACTGAAGCGGAAAGGGTTGGCGTATATAAGGCAAATACTTGGCTCGAAAAAGACAATTCATAAAATACCACAGAGAATAAGACAGCTAAAATCATTGACCTCAATGAGAGTTTAAATGAACTTAGACGAGAGGAGATGCAGCCCATATATGTTTTCATTATAGCATAAACGGAATAGGTTTAAGAAACCAACTCGAACCACATCTTGAGATCTTCGAGGGTGGAGTCGAGAATTTTACGACCGTCGGCAGTTTCACCAGTAGTTTGATAATGTTTCAATAAATCGCTCATCGCTTGAATAAAGCCAGGGGTCTGACGAGCGATTCTAGCGGCACGGTATTTTTCAAATTTCGTGATTTCATCTTGGCTGAGCGCATTTGGAAAATTACGGCCTTTGTAATTAAGCAGTAATGAATCCAGGCGTTCATCCTGAAAGAGGGGGTGAAAATCAGCCAATTCATTCGCACGGAGATTTGGCACGACGGAAGCTTGCTTGCGATCTTCGTTGTTTAAGAAACCATCATAAAGTCTAGATTCGGCCTCTTCGAGCTTATCAAAGCTGCGCTCACGGGTGAATAATTCTCGCATCCGCTCAATGAATTCAGGGTGGGATTTCAAGATTTTAAGATTTTGCTCGACCTGGGATTTTTCGAGCTTGATTTTTTGCCAACCAGTGGTGCCGGCCGGAAATTCCTCGATGCCATTCGAACTAGATTCGGTAGTTTCGACATCCAAGACCGAGAGCGGCGCGACAGCCGGACATTTGCTCGGGGTTAGCTCTTTGACATACTTCGAGAAATCAAACCAGGTTTGATATTTTTTACCAGTGCGACTGACTTTTTCTTCGGGTTTGAATTCCTTTTCGGCTCGCAAAATATCCTCCACGTCATGACGCAGGTCGAAGACTAAAATATTCTGATTTTTCCCTGGAGCAATAGGAATAGCAACGGTGGTGTGATTGGTTTTACTAGAATAATGACCACTAGTATAGATAAAAGGTGTGGCAGAATCGACGGAAAGGTTCGTGGCATTAAGAAAACGCAGAAGCTGTTTTTTATCACGTAACTTTAAGAGAAAATCGAGAAGTTTTGGCTGCTTTTCATGAATAATTTTCGCTACAGCAATCGTGGCATAAATATCGGAAAGCGCATCATGGGCATGTTCGTGAGTGATTCCGTTCAAAGCAGTGAGGAGCTCAAGGCGGTTGGTCGGCTTTTTCTCGCCAGTCTTGGAGTCTTCCGCAACTGGCCAATTGATTCCCTCTGGCCGCAGCGCCCGCACCATACGAACGGCATCCAAAATATCAAATTTACTGCGACCATCGAGATATTGCCAAGTGTATGGATCATAGAAATTGCGCCAAAACAGATAGCGGATAAATTCATCATCAAAACGCACAGAATTAAAACCACAGATGATAGTGTTCGGGGTAAAAATTTCTTCCTGCAAAATCTTACAGAGTTCTGGCTCCGAAAGGCCATCCATGCGCGTATCATTCGGGGTAATATTGGTGGTGACGATAGCGTAGGGACTTGGTAAAGTATCCTCATCGAGACGCACAAAGAGATTAACTGGATCACCAATTGGGTTAAATTCAAGGTCAGTGCGTTGCCCAGCGAACTGCATAATGCGATCTTCACGCGGATTAATCCCAGAGGTCTCCAAATCATAAAAGAAAAAGGTAGATGGGTGATTTACATCTAAGTAGTCTGGATCAAAATTGCGGTTCATACTACTAGTATATGCCTAAACTAAGATTTTAGTTGCTGATTAATGGCTTCGCGAAGTTTTTCCTTGAATTCTTTTTCCTTAGCGGAAGGAAGTTCGAAAGCTTTGCCATTAATATAAATGGTTGGAGTTTCATTGACGCCAAGACGCTTAGAAATTGCCATATCAGCTTTGATTTTTTGCTTCACAGCATCGGAATTCATGTCTTTAAGGAATTTTCCCGTATCGCCCTTACCTTCGGTAACTTCGACGAAGTATTCACGGAAGTGGTTATCGCGGTCCGAGGCAGAGAGGGATTCCCAGTTTGATTGTTCCTTAAAAAGTTTCTTAGCGTATGGTTCCCAGTAGCCCTGCAAAGCAGCGGCATTAGCCGCCGAAGCCGCGGCGGTGCCGTTTTGGTGATAGCTCAAGATATAACTTCTAAAAACTAGGCCCACTTGGCCATCATATTCTTTCACAATATCAGAGAGATATGGAAAAACTGTGGAACAGAATGGGCACTGATAGTCGGCATATTCAGAGATAATCACCTTAGCGTCTTTATTGCCTTCATAATTATCGCCCATATCACCATTACGAGAGTCGGCGGCGATGTATTTATTCGTGTCGAGACCCTTAATCCAATTGTCATAAGCAAGATTTGAAGAAATGGCATTACCACAAAGCCACAAGAATCCAACAGCCAGCACCCCTAAAAGTCCATAAATCAGTTTTTGCATTTTCCTCCTAATTTCTACTTTTGGTAGATTTTTTGTATAATATAAATATTAGCATATTTTGTCTAAGTTGTAATATTTTAGACTAAAGGAGGAGCCGTGTCAGAGGCGAATATGACAGATATAACAGAAGATAGGACCGATTTTAACGGCGAACAAGAAAACGCGACCGGTGTGTTCAGTGGTGAAGAATCTTCCCATGGATTAAAAGTCTGGTTTGAAAAAATTGGTGTGAAATTAGCCGCCTTTTTCGGTGCGATTAAACAATTTTTGAGCCGTAAGGACGGAGATGAGGAAGCAGATTCCTTCGAGGGACCAATGAAGCGTGGATTTTTCGATCGTAAATTTAATAAAGCAGAAAATGAATCAATAGAGACCGCACATGAGACTGGTACGCTTAGTCAATTTGGTGGAGCTAATTTAGTCAACAATCATTTTTCGAATTCTGAACTCGAAGCAGCTCGCGCTACCGACACCGATGGCGACGGTATGATCAATCACGAAAAAAACGATGAGACCTTAACTAGACGCGAAGAAGCAACAGATTATCTGAAGAATACCAATTATTACATTGGTACCGCCGAAACAAAAGCGGTTGCTATGCCAGAAGTGTTCATCCCGGAGACTACAGAAGATTTTGTTTGGCTAATTAATAAGATGCCGAGCTCAGTACTTTCGGATAGCCAAAAAGAAACTCTTGGCAAAGTAATGAGTTTTGATAGTAAAAAAGTTTCCGATATTATGACACCAAAGGCGGAATTGAAATTCGTGGGCGAAGAAGATTATATGGGACCATTAACGCTTTCTGGACTCTACAAATCAGGTCAGAGCCAGTTTCCCGTAGTCGATCGCCGTGGTGAACTAAGCGGAATTTTACACGCCAAGACACTCTTCCAGCTTGATATTAAAGACACTGATCAAGCTTCCGCTTTTATGGATCGCAAAATCGTCTATCTTTCGGAAAATTATCCACTCTATGAAGCACTTTTCACCTTAATACGTTCACATGCGCAGGCTTTTGTGGTGGTGGATGAAGCTGGTAAAATTTCTGGCTTACTAGATGCCCGAGTGCTACTAAATTCCCTCCTTGCGATTGATGACTCAGCTGACTTTACAAAAGATGAAGATTTGGCTTCGGTGGTGGAATACGCCAAACGCTTTAAACGAGATTAATTTATCGAGGTTCGACCTAGATGCAGAATAGACGCTTACTTAAAAGACGCGTAGTAACCGGCCTAAGCTTACTGGGTTTATTCTTGCTGACGGTGGCGCTAAATCCAAAATCTTATAATTACACGCCGGTCCATTCCGAACAACAGAGCGGAAGCACCGAATCGATCAAAAGTGGCGACTCAAGTATAACTAGTAACGCAGAAAATCCGGAAAACACAAATAAGCCCGACACTACAACGCCTCTGAACGACTCTAATACTTCAAATTCCAAAACACTAGCAAACGAGGTCTTATCCAGCCTCGAAGTGAAAGGTCGCGCGCCAAAGACCGGTTATAAACGCACAGAATTTTATAAGAATTGGCCAGAAATCGAGGGCTGCAACTTGAGACAACGCATCTTGAAGCGGGATTTCGGCGAGACGGCAAAAACCGATAATAAATGTAATGTAATTTCGGGCAGTTTTTACGAACCATACACCGGAACTTGGATGAGTTTTTCGAGCCGTGAAGAAATTGGCAAGAAAATTCAAATTGACCACATCGTGGCGCTCTCGGATGCCTGGCAAAAAGGCGCTAAGTATCTGTCGAGTGAGGTGCGCTTTCAGATTGCGACCGATCCATTAAACCTCGCCGCAGTGGATGGGCCAGCTAATCAGCAAAAATCCGATAGCGACGCGGCGAGTTGGCTGCCGAAGAATAAAAGTTTTCGCTGCCAATACGTGGCACGCCAAATTTCGGTGAAGAAGAAATACAATCTCTGGGTCACAGAAGCCGAAAAATCTGCGATTAGTAGTGTACTTGGCGGATGCCCTGAACAGAGAAGTTACTAAGAAGACTAAAAATAATCTTCATTAAAAGGCACACTAAAGTTAAATATGATTTTATTATATTCCAACTTATGTCACTAAAGTTTAATATAATTATTTATATTCCAACTTAATGGCTTAAACTTGAATATAAAATATTTTTTGCTATAATAAAGCTATGATAAGTGAGCAATTTGAATCAGGAAAATTTATTACCGAGTCCGCTAGAACAGATTTTCAATATAGTTATTTTATGCCTAATTTTTTACCCGATCAATTATCCCTCGATGATCCAAGCATTAATTTACTTCTTGAAGAAGCCACGCAAAAACTTGGTGAACTTAACGCATATGCAAAGTTAGTCCCAAATGTTGACTTTTTTATTACTATGCATGAAACAAAAGAGGCTACTGCTTCAAATAAAATCGAGGGGACACACACAGAGATTGACGAAGCCGTAATGGATGAGGAAAATATTGAACCTGAAAGACGTGACGACTGGAAAGAGGTTCAAAACTATATTCAAGCAATGCGCTTTGCTATTGATAGGTTAAACTCGCGCCCACTAGCTACAAATTTATTAAAATCAACTCATAAAGTGTTAATTTCCGGCGTACGAGGCGAATATAAAACTCCAGGAGAATTGAGAAAGACGCAAAACTGGATTGGCGGAGCCACGATACGCGATGCTCATTTTGTGCCTCCAGCACCACATATGATTAACGACTTAATGAACGACTTAGATCATTACTGGAATGATAAAGCGATGATGACCCCATTACTCATAAAGGCGGCCGTAAGTCACTATCAATTTGAGACAATACATCCATTTCTTGATGGCAATGGAAGATTAGGAAGATTAATAATTGTTTTATTCTTGATTGAAAAGAATAAGCTTTCTAAGCCAGTATTGTATCTTTCTGATTATTTTTCAAAAAATAGAGCTCAATATTACGACGCGCTTGATGCCGTTCGTTTTAATAATGATATTGGACGATGGATTAAGTTCTTTTTAGTAGCTGTTTCTAAGACAGCAGAAGAATCATGCAATACTCTACAAAAGATACTTGATCTAAAAACAAAAAATGACCAGTTAATTCTATGTCTTGGGAAAAGAACACAAAGCGCTTCCAGATTAATAGAAGCCATGTACGGGATGCCAATTTTAGATTCAAAGAAAGCGTCCGCAATCACCGAAACTTCCATAACAGCAACAAATAGCCTAATCGGAGAGCTTGTAAAACTAAATATATTAGAGGAAATAACCGGATTCTCGAGAAATCGTCTTTATAGATATACCGAATATATGAATCTATTCAAGTAATCGCATCTCAGACCCCAAAAAAGAGTGTAATTGTTTTTTAATATCCAATTAAATCCGTGATTAAACCGACAAACTCCAGATAATCCATTTCAGATAATCCATTTTGTTGATTTCTTTAATTTATTTATCCTAACATTCCATCTACTAATAGAATCTCTTGTTTATCAAAATCAATTTTGATTGGTCTTCCATATGGAAGAACCATGCGCGGAGCAGTGTGGCCAAAATTTAAATTAAACACCGTCGGTAGGTTATATTTTTTCGCTAGCGCAGTGTATATCTCTTTGTATTCGCGATAATGCACTTCATCTTGCGGCTTTCCAATAATCAATCCTCGGATATCACTAAATATACCTCTATCTTCCAATACTGCCAGCATACTTTTTAGTTTTTCTGGACTAGGTCTTTCCTCACTGGTTTCAATAAAGGCTATCTTACCACCCCACTGCTCTCGAGTTGGGAAAATTTGATATTTTTCATATACTTCTTTTTGATCTGAATATCGTCCCCCAGTAATCATTTCGGATAAGCTTTCTAGGCATCCGCCCAATAAATCTCCCTGCACCACTCCTTCACCGTACAGATATTCATGCCCATATTCTTCTTTTCGCTCTTTGCGCCACACCCCTAATTGAGATTCATCAAAAGAAGCCCTTGCCTCATACCAAACCGGACTAGACTCAATCACTATATTCTTCTCTGAATCAAAAAGTTTATTCAGCCAATCTTTAGTATATGTAAAAATTTCTGGACCAAGCTCGGCGACATCCGATAATAATGATGGTGCATAAAAAGTTGCCAGCCCCATTTGATAAAGCATCAAATGATTATTAGTGGTATCCGAAAAGCCCAAAAATGGTTTTGGGTGTTTCTTAATAATTTCAGCAAATTCATCATTCATTAAATATGGCAACGTTCTGAATGTATCATCGCCACCAAGTGCGGACCAAATCCTCCGCCTTCTTTTCTGGATGATTTTTTAAAAATTCCTCGCCTTTTAATGCGTTTGGCATATATTTAAATTTCAATCCAAACTCGCTAGACAAGCGCTCTTCGATTAATTTAACTTCATGCTTTACGAATGGCTCGCCAAGTACTCCACTTGATAAACAAACAATCCCAACCGTAGCACCCTTTTTTATTTTTTCTGGATAAATCATATTATATCTCCTCCATCACTAATTTCTGTACGGCCTAAATGTCTCTTCTGTCATTCTTATCTTAAGCTTATAACATCCTGTCATTTTACACAACGTAAAAAAGAACTCCATAAGGTGTTATTTTAATGGTGTGCGTCTAGCCTATCACCCTATAAACGTCGCATGACTAATGCATATAGGGTATATCTTGACGATCCTGCCGTAAGAAGTAAGATTGAGTTTAAGAAGAAATAGCCTGACAATCAAAAAAGCAGGTTCGCCTTAGGTATTTCTCCGTTCGGTGCATCCCTGCGTCGTGATATACCTACATCATATCAAATCAGGCCCAAAAAGCCAATATCACCAGCCGTTCACAATTTGTACAACAAAAAAGAACTCCATAAGGAGTTATTTTAATGATCTGACTAGTCGATATTTTTCTCTTTGAGAAAAATATCTGTTCCTCCTCGCTCAGAAAGAAAAAAGCTAGCTTTTTTCTTTCACTCACTTCGTCGTCCAGTCGAACTACGTTCTCGTCTAATCTAGGTACCAACTAAAAAAGTCTACCAAGGTAGACTTCTTTAGTTGGTGCACCTGTTTGCCCCCTTGGGACGCATTAGGTGAGAAAAAAAAGAACTCCGTAAGGAGTTAATTTTATGGTGCACCTGACTAGACTCGAACTAGCACACCCGAAGGCACTACCACCTCAAGGTAGCGTGTATACCAATTTCACCACAGGTGCATGTATTTATTATAACATATTTTTTTCGTTATGGGGAGAAAAATCTTGAAATTATTTCCATTGCGAGAGGCGCGATTTTTTTGGAATTCTTTTTCCTATTATAGGGGCGCGATTTTTGGAATTTTTTATCTAAAATCGAGATCTGAAGACATCCTACGCTTTACGGAGTACGATTTTTGAAAGTCTTCTTTACCGACCAATTAATAATATCGTTAAAGCGGTCTTCACCCGAGACTAGGTGCTGATCCGCCGAGAAGGCACGCACATTTTTATTCATAAAATATGGTAAGCTAGATTGATAAAGTGCAATCGATGGCACCTCGTCGAGCCAGATTTCAAGGAATTTACGGTATTTGGCGTCACGCAGTGAAATATCAATCGTATTTCTAGCACTGAGAATCAAGTTCGAAACCGTGGCATTCTTATAATTACTGAGATTATAGCCATTTTCGGTGGCTTCAGCCGAGTGATAATAAGGCACCACATCTGGGTCGGCACCCATGGCGATTTCATAAATCAAAATATCATAGTTGCGTGGACGGAGGACATTAAGCGTGAAATCCTGAGAAGCTTCGTAGGCCGCAACCTGATTTGGCACGCCGAGAGATTTTAACTGCTCACCGAGACGGTTGGCGATTTCTTCCATGTATTTATCACCCTTAACGGTAACGATGCGGAGGTCAGTGCCAAAATATTCGGGTTTATTAGCTTTGAAATTATCGAGCTTAGACTTAGCTTCGGTGACATTGGTAGTGGCCGCCTCTGGGAAAGAAAGTGTCTTGGCCTGCTGTTCAGTGATCGGGAATTTGAGTGCCTGCTCACCGTTTAGTCCAGATAAGAGATTACCATAATTCAAACCTTGACGGAGCGCTTGACGGAAGGCCTTATCTTGAAGCGCGGTATTGGAAGTGGAAGTAGTATTAAGAAAAGCAAAGACACCATAATTAACGGTAGTTTGTTGCTCTTTGAGGCTTTTTTCATTAAGTAGCTCCGTAGTGTAACGAGACGGAAGGCTACCCGTGGCAGTAATGGAGCCGGATTTTAGAGAAGCTTTAATCGCGTCAGTGGTTAAGAAAGCATGGATAGAAAAACTATCAAGCAGAGTCTTTCCCTTGTAATAATTTTGGTTACGATTCAAATAGACTATCTTTTCGCCTTCGTTGCCGATGGTTTGGGTAGCCTTAAAGACGAACGGACCGGAAGAAATTGGCTTGGTAAACATTTTATGCTCATTCAATTGCTCCGGCTTGACGTCTTTCAAAATATGGGCCGGGAGGATGGGAAAATTCAAATTACTTTCGAAGAAGGCATTAGTATTTTCGAGCTTAAAAACTAGTGAACCGTCTTCGGATTGACGCACGGTGACACCATTTAATTTATTACTGAAGTTCGATTTCAGAGAAGCGCTCTTGATGGTATTAACCGTATAAAGCACATCATCCGTGGTAAGATCGTCGCCGTCTGACCATTTCAAATTCTGGCGCAGGCGCACCGTCCACTCATCACCAGTAGCATTACTAGTAATAGTTTCAGCCAGACCAGCACCGGTATGACCAGAATAATCCACCTCAGCGAGGCGTGCAAACATCAGACGAGAAAGAGCCTCCTCTGAGAAAGTAGTAGCAAAAAGCGGATTCATGGAGTTAATTTTACCCAGAGTACCTTCGGTGAAATTACCACCATCGGTGTAGGTTTCCACGGCATAGGACTCAGAGTACCAAACTGATTGGACAGTGGCAAAAAGCAGAATAGCGAGAATTAAAAGCACCCATTCCAAGACAAAGAGACGGACATTTTTCACATGCGAAATATGACCGATCAAGTTCTCCTTGACGTGCTCTTTACTATTTTCGCTGATTTTGCGACCAAAGAGCGTAATTTTTTTGGAAATTTTTTGACTACGTTTTTTGAGGGTCTTATTCATAATTTAACTAATGGTAGGCAGCAAAAGCATACCTAAGATTGAGGCGACGAACATCACGACCAACACCACGGTGGCATTAAAGAGGGATTTTTCGAGACCTCGACGGGTGGTGTATAATTCACCACTTGCACCAAAGCCTGCACCGAGAGAGGCGCCGCGTTGTTGCAATAAAATAAGGAGCATGGCGAGAACGGCCGAGATAAGACTTACACTTTCGAGGATACTTCCAATATTCATAATTTAATTATAGTCTGGAATGACGAAATTAACAAGACTTGTCAGGACACTCATGAGTAGCCATGACCAGACCAGCTGAATACCTGAGATGGAAATATGGGGCACCAAGTGTACGACCAACCACAACATTGCAATGTTGAGCACCAGGTTAAAAATTCCCATAGTGAGTAAAATCAGAGGTAGAGCGAAAATAGTTAAAATTGGCTTGACGATGGTTTGAACCACAGAAAGCACGAGGCCGGCAGTAACAAAAACCCCAAAAGTATCAACCCCTTGATCGACGCGACCAAAAAGTTTGACACAAACCCACATTAAGAACGAGGAGACAATCCAACGCAGGATGAAAAACTTAATTTGCTTTTTTATCATAAGCCTATTGTAGCACGATTTTATATGATTTTATTTGAACATGCGCTTACTACGCAACTGACGATGAAAAGTAATGGCAAAACGATGCGCCTCTTCGTCGATGCGCGCGATAAGTTTGGCGAGATGCGATTCATTAGAGAAAATCTGGCTGGAAAAGCTGGTGATTCCCTGATGAGTGATCGGAATAATTAGATTAACATCAGCATTTCTAGTGTGGTCACCGGATTTATTGCGGCCAATGGCGGGAATTTTAGCCTCAATTAAAAGAGTCAGCACGGCACGAAGCTGCAAGTCGGAGCCGTCCAAGATAATCAAATCGGGATATTCCCATTCCTGATGTTTGAGACGACGCGTCACCACTTCACGCATACTGGCGGTGTCATCATTTTTGCTACTTCTAATCTTAAATTTACGATAATCCGCACGGCTCGCTACGCCATTTTTGAAAACTACCATACTAGCCACGGTGTCGGAACCAGAAATATGAGAAATGTCGTACCCCTCAATACGACGAGGGACCGACTCGAGATTAAGGAGCTTCTGAAGTTGTAATAATGCCTGGTCAGAGGACAAATCAAGAAATTCCTTGTCGGAAAAAATAATTTTGCGCTTTAGCCCCTTCAGACCAAAGTATTCATCGCGGAGTTTGGCGGCCATTTCGAACTCACCAAGCGAGGCGTGACAGTGCATGTCGCGCTCAATTTCTTTCAACAAATTATCGCGGTCACCATTAAGATAACGAATAAGGCGGCGCAGCTCAGTTTTATAGGCCTTTTCGGTGGTTTTACCAATCTCAATACCTGGCGTGAGGCCGAGATCAGTGTCGAGAGTTTTCTTGCCACTATAAGGTTTGTCGTAGTAAGGGAAAATTTTACGAAGCACCCTTAGGGCCTTAATAATTGTAGTTTTGGCGTAAAACGGACCGATATAGGTGGCCTTATCATCGAGGGGATTACGGGTAATCGAGACATCCGGCACCGGCTGATCCATATTGATCCGGACGTAACTGACAGTTTTGTCATCGCGCAGTAGAATATTCCACTTCGGCATGTAGCGCTTAATCATTTCCGACTCGAGGAAGAGCGCATCCATTTCGGTGTCGACGATTAACCAATCGGTGTCGTGAATTTCTGCCACCAAGGCTTCAGTTTTCGGATCTTTTTCGGTATTTTGAAAATATTGGCGAACCCGATTTTTTAAGACCGCCGCCTTGCCCACATAAATCACTTCCCCTTCGCGGTTTTTATGAAAATACACCCCAGGGCTGCTGGGGAGTGTTTTCAACTTTGCTTTGAGTTCCGCCGAAATCATTATTTTAATTATAAAATATTTTTGATTTTTTACAAAATTTGCCTTGAGTTAACATCTCAAAGTGATGTACTTGAGGGGTTAGAGTAGGACACCTGGGTCGACATCTTAGACCGTGATGCCTTTTAGGCTATTAGATAAGATTAGCGTCTTTTAAGAGTTTTTCGGCATCGGTGGTACCCTGAAGTGGGTTTTGGAGTGGGGTCTTTTTCATGATTTCCTCGAATTGATCGAGTTTCAGAATCTTGCTTAGGCTATCAAAGATTGGCGTGGACTCAGCTGGGGTTTTAATTTCCTTTTTCTTAGAATCTTTGAAACGTACCACGGCGTGAGTTTGGTCAAGCTCTTTAGGATTATTTTGGTTAGGGGTGGCAAAGATTAGACCCTTGATATCGCCCGTGAAAGTATCGATACCCACGACAGCATTAGCCGTGCTCTTAATTTCTTGGACATATTTGTCGTAATCCTTGATGGTTTTATCCTTCAAAACACCCGGCTCTTCCTCTTCATAAGAGTTTGGAGCAAGAGAATAGGCGTTCGAAAGACACTTAGAAATTTCGGTATTTTGGGAGGCTTTATTGGCAGCCTCGAGGAAACGGCTAAGTTTATTATCGTTAAAAGTGACGCGGTAGAGTTTACCGAAATCACCCGAAAGCTTGGCGTAACTAACAGACTCTTCGCTACTTAACTCAGTGAAATTGGCAAATTGATTGTCGCGGTAAAGCTTAGCCATGAGGTCGGATTGCTGATCGAGAGTCTTGCCTACGTTTTGAGTCACGCAAGAAAGAGTCCCGGCAATACCGTTCTGTAAAACTTTTGGTAAGGTAAAGCCTAGCGCACCACTAAACCCTGCGATTACTTCCTCAGCATCGATACGCTGCCATTTATTTTCAATTTCCATCGCAAAATCATCGAGCGATTTTTGCATTTCTGAATCAATTTCTTTACCCGAACCTTTCAGTACAGCGGTCAAACTATCCTTCAAGTGGTCGAGTTTCAGATAAATTTTGCCATCCTCGGCTAAAATCCCCTCTAAGCCTAGCAAAATTGGCGAATTATCACCCTTCATGGTGAAATTCAGAGTGGCGTGGACGGCGGCAGAATTTTCTGTACTACCGCGACTTAAACTAACGCGAAGGTCGGCCTGCTGGATTTGACTTTCACCCTTGGTATTTAGAGAGTCACCGGTAATGAATTGCTGAAATTCAATATCGGAACCACTAACTTTGTGGAAGATTTTAGAAAAAGTACTGGCACTGACGTTCGCGAAGAAGAAAAAGTAAATAAAGAGCGCGATCCCGGCAGCGATAAGCGCAGCAAGGAGATGGAGGAAGATTTTCTGAGCTTTGGTTTTCTCTTTTTTGGCCGGAGTTTCGGCTTCGGTATTAGCTTCGGTATTTTCGGAAGCGGAATCAGAAATAGATTCGTGGGTAGAATCATAAGCAGAGTCAGACGCGGAGTCTGGAACAAACCCGGAAGCGGAGGAAGCGGAACTAGAACTGGTGGTTACAGTAGTATCTTCGGTTGGCTCCTCGTAATCGTTTTCTTTTAGAACCTCGTCGAGAATATGGTCTTTATTTTCTGAGATTTCGGTGTTTTCAGAAGTATCGGTTTTTCCAGAGGAATCAATACCTTCAGAAGCTGCGGCATTTTCGGAAGCTGCAATATTTTCGGAAGCTGCAATATTTTCAGAAGCTGCAATGTCTTCTGCAACTTCGGCGGCTAAAATCGGATTTTCTACGGATTCTTCAGAGATAGAATCGGCCATATTATTAATCAAATCATCTGATAGAACACTGAAACTTTCGGTTTTTGGATTTTCAGTATCTACGCTTTGCGTTTTAGCTGGCTCTGTCGTCTGGGTGTTAAAATGCACACTGTTGGCACTTACCCCAGTTTCCTTGATTTGATTTTTTGGGCCTGTTTCAATCGGATTGACCTCGAGGTCAAAATCGAATTTATCCGCCATGCTTCCCTTTCTCATGATTAAGTTTGCTCAAATATTCCTCTATATTTTAGCATAAGTGTAATCAAAATAAGGCAAGAAAAATCCCTCAAACAAAAAATCTCCACTCGAAGTGGAGATTTTTCTAAATCCGTCGATTAGGCGACAGATTTTTTATGATTGAGATTCAAACAAACAAGGTAGACGGCTACACCAGCGAGAATAGCGGTAAAGACGAGGTCTTCTGGGCCAGTACTTGGGAGGTCAGAAGCCGCCTTAGTAGCACCGCTAGTAGTATTTGACGTAGTAGTAGTTTTATTGTTTTGATACTGATCAGCTGGGGAAGCGGTAGAAATCTTATTAGCTTGACCTTGGTTGTTGGTCTTTTCAGATGACTTAGCCTCAGATTTGGCTTCAGTCTTATTTTCGGCCTTAGTTTCAGTCTTATTAGTTTTTTCTTCCTTAGACTCTTCGGTAGCAGCAATTTCCTGTTGGCGGGACTTTTCAGCAGATTTGATAGCTGAAGTAATAATCCAAGCACCGAAAATCACTACGATAAAAGCGATAACGGTAGCGAAAACGATAATACGAAAACGTTTAGCGCGGTTAGGTTGATTAGTTTGCATGATAATCTCCAATTAACTCTATGATTTATATCAATCTGATTCATTATACCACTTTTTATGTTTTTTGTAAATAGCTTAACCGTAATCATTAAGATTTTGCAAAAAATGCTTATGGCAATAAAAATCCCTGGCTAGAGCCAGAGATTTTTCAGTAAAGTTTACTCCTTATAGTACTCTTCTTCTTTCTCATAATCTGGACATAGTCCGCGCAGAGTATACACCCTGGATGGATCGATACCATACTCTGCCCAATTAATCGTGTGGTCGCGAAGAAGTTTAACTGAAACGTTTCTACTCAATTCGGATTTTAGCCAATCTCCAATTTGAAGCTTGGTCGCGCCGTGACGCAAGAACCAATTCATAATAGTTTCCACACGGCTCACGGTTAGATTAAAATAATCATCCACATATAAAAGCATGCGTTTCTTATTCAGTAAATCTGTAACCGGTACACCCGCTTGAATTAATTTCTCGATATTCTTCCAGCCATCGTTAATCAGAAATTGACCAAGTAATAGATCAAGTGAAGCACCGCGCTGAATAAACCAGGCAGCATTTTCGGTAACAAATTCTGAACCATGATAAATATCCGAATAATCTTCCTGACCAAAAACCGTCATCAACTTGTTAATATCAATGGAAATTCCCCGCTTCATCAGTTCATCATAATTTTCAAAAAGAAGCTCTTTCGATAAGATCTTGGCGATATCACGACCATAAAGGTCGCCATTCAGAAAAGATTTAAGAATCACATTTAATGATATCAAAGTATTTTTCTGATGTTTTCTGTTCGAAATTCGGCCAAAAGTTTCGGTTAGTTCCAACATCAGCTCCCCTTCAATAGAGCGATTTTTGCCATCAGTTTTAGTTTTCTCGTTCAAGTTTTTCATGCCCCCTCCTTATGAAGTCAAACTTTACCTTTTAAGGTACCCAATATTTTGCACTTAAGTAAAAACTTAATGGGGTTATTATACTCTATCTAGGGAATTTTGTCATCAGGGGTAGAACAGATAGAGAATATTGGTCGTAATCAAAGCCTAAAAATCCGATAGTTTTTTGGGGTAGTTTTCAGGGTAGTTTTAAAATGCTAATGCTATAATAAAACTATGGAAAATATCACAATCAAAGAAATTCACGCAAGGCAAATTCTCGATAGCCGCGGCAATCCGACAGTGGAAGCTGATGTCTTCTTATCTGACGGGAGTGCAGGCCGTGCCATGGTGCCATCTGGTGCATCGACCGGTAGTGGCGAGGCTTTAGAATTACGTGACGGGGATAAAAACTTTTACGACGGTAAAGGTGTCATGCAGGCCGTGCGCAATGTTAATACTAAAATAAGTAGCCTACTTGTCGGTAAACACGTCGATCAACGAGAGATTGATCAATTGATGATTCAGCTCGACGGCACGGAAAATAAATCGAATCTCGGAGCGAACGCGATTTTGGCGGTTTCTTTAGCCCTAGCAAAAGCTTCGGCCCGCGCCATGAAAATGCCATTTTATGAATATGTGGCAAAAATTGCCGGCACCTCTGACCGGATGTCTTTACCGATGCCAATGATGAACGTGATGAACGGGGGTGCACACGCGGATTGGTGTACGGATTTTCAGGAATATATGCTGATGCCAATCGCGGCGACCAATATCAACGAAGCGATTCGCATGGGGGCAGAAACTTTCCACGCTCTGAAGAAGGTTTTGAAAGAAAAAAATTATGTCACCACGGTGGGTGACGAGGGTGGTTATGCGCCAAAAGTTTTCGGCGGCAATAACGAACCTTTGGAATTAATTTGCGAAGCAATTGAGCGAGCGAATTACGTCGTCGGTAAAGATATTACGATTGCCATGGATATTGCTTCCTCGGAATTTTACGAAGATGGCGGTTATAAATTAAAGACCTCTGGTGAAACCAAGACCAGTGCCGAGATGATTGACTGGTACGAGGGGTTACTGGAAAAATATCCAATTGTTTCGATCGAAGATGGTCTGGCGGAAAATGACTGGGAAGGTTGGAAGATTCTCACTGAGCGCTTGGGTAATAAATTGCAGTTGGTCGGTGATGACCTCTTCGTGACCAATGTAAAATTACTGCAAAAAGGCATCGAGGAAAAAGTTGGCAATGCGATTTTGATTAAGCCAAACCAGATTGGCTCACTTTCTGAAACCATTGATGCGGTAGTTTTGGCGCAAAAAGCCGGCTACCGCACGATTATGTCACACCGCTCGGGTGAAACCGAAGATAGTGCTATCGCACACCTCGCGGTCGGACTCGGTACGGGTCAAATTAAGACCGGCTCTCTCTCCCGCTCTGAACGCATCGCAAAGTACAATGAACTAATGCGAATTGCAGAGGCCAATCCAGAACTAGTTCTGAAAAATCCTTTCGCGGAAAACTAAAACACAAAAAAATAGGTGCGAGATGGCACCTATTTTTGTGTTTCAAATTCATGAGTTTATTTAATCAATTCACGAAATTCTGTTTCAGAGATAACTTTGATGCCAAGCTTTTCGGCTTTGGTGATTTTGGAAGCACCTGGTTTTGCGCCGGCAATTAAGGCGGTAGTATTTTTCGTCACAGAACTGGTGACCGTAGCGCCTTTTTCGCGTAATAAATCTTCCGCTTCTTCACGCCCCATATCAGTAAGTGTTCCGGTGACGACAAAACTTTGACCTTTAAGTGGGGCGTTATCATGATTAACGTAAACTGGATGTACACCGAGCGAAGCAAAATCATCGAGTTGCCTTAAATTATCTTCATCGGCGAAGTAAGCCAAAATTGATTCAGAAACTGTCAGACCAACATCAGGAATTTTTAGGAGTTCCTCTTCCGTGGCGTCACGAAGAGCTTCAAGCGACTGAAAAGCATCAGCTAGCGCGACAGCGGTCTGTGCGCCGACATGACGAATACCAAGTGCGGTGATAAATTTGGCGAGCGACGCCTGCTTAGTTCCCTCGATGGCATTCAGTAATTTAGTGGCTGAAAGTTCACCGAAACGTTCGAGTTTAATCAAGTCCGATTTTTGCAAACGGTAGAGATCAACTAGGCTTTTCAAGAGGCCAGCATCGACCAATAAATTAACATTTTTCTCACCTAGGCCCTCGATATTTAACGCCTGCTTGCTGGCAAAATATTCAAGATTACGACGCAAAATAAAATCCGAATCCTGTCCTTTCACGCGATAAACCACTTCCCCGTCTGGACGCTCGAACTCAAGTTCTGGATATTGATTTTTGAGAGCTTTTTCATAATCAAAAGGCGCGGTACCATCTGGACGAAGCGTGAGCAAGACTTCCTTAATTTTGGGAATGATGTCTCCAGCCTTATAGACAATCACCGTGTCACCAATGCGAATATCGAGCTTGGCGATTTCATCAGAATTATGTAAGGTAGCGTGGCGCACAGTACTGCCAGCAATTTCCACGGGATCTAAGATAGCCACCGGAGTCGCAGCACCGGTGCGACCAATTGAGATTACGATATCGCGCACCTTCGAAGTGGATTCTTCAGCGGGATATTTAAAGGCCACAGCAGCACGAGGAGTTTTACCGACGATGCCAAGTTCAGAATATATCTTGCGATCATTAATTTTAATCACCATACCATCGGTATTGAAGAGGAAATCACCACGCACCTGGCCGAGATGTTTAATCTCAGCAAAAACTTCGTTAAGATGCGTATATACATGATCTTGACCGGATATCTGGAAACCAATTTGGCGCAAAAACACATAAGCCTCTTGGTGGGTCGGTAAATCTGGCGTCACTAAATCATAGGCCATAAAACGGAGCGGGCGACTCGCGGCAATGCGAGGGTCGAGCTGGCGAATCGTGCCGGCAGCAAGATTACGCGGGTTGGCAAAAGGTTTTTCACCGAGCTTAGCCTGCATTTGATTAAGTTTTTCAAAATCTTGCTTAAAAATAATTACTTCGCCGCGCACTTCCAGATGCTCTGGTGGATTATCCAGATTTAATTTAAGTGGGATATTCTGAATGGTTTTCACATTCATCGTGACATCTTCGCCTACCAGACCATCACCACGCGTAACCGCCTGCTTGAAAATGCCGTTTTCATAATGCAAGGACATGGCCAGGCCATCCATTTTAATATCGGTGAAAAAGGTAAATTCGGTGCCTCGATCAACTAACTTATAATTTCTGGCAACCCAATCACGAATTTCGGATTCAGAAAAAACATCGGCGAGAGAAATCATACGAGAAGCGTGCGTGACTTTTTGGAATTTATCTAGAGGTTTACCGGCGACGCGCTGGGTTGGTGAATCAGGAGTAATAAATTCTGGATATTGCTCTTCTAATTGACTGAGCTCGTGCTTCAAAGAGTCGGCGGCAGCTTCCGACATAATCGACTCATCTAGGACGTGGTAATGGTAGCGATATTCATTGATTAGTTCTTTTAATTTTTCAATGCGAGCCTTGGCGGCAGTTTTTTCATTATTCATTTTTTAAAGCTCCAATTTAGCATCATCATTATAATCGAGAAGAGCGCGATAAAAGAGGTAAAAATAAATCGAAAGGTAAATAAAGATAAAAACGGTGATGGTGAGCTGAATGATGGCCACAAACGGGATCTTGCTCTCGGTAAGCCAGGCAAACTGAGACTTCAGGGCACCATCGAGGATAATAGCCGGCATGAGTAATAATAGGTAAAGTAGAGCCACAATAATCACCAAGTAAAAAACCCGAATCAAGAAACGCAGGCGGCGCCCCATAATGAGATTTTTGGCCATCCGCACAGCAGTTAAGGGGTATAGTCCTGGCGCCGAAACCACGATAATCGCAAAAAAACTACTGGATAACAGATAGAGACTGAGCGTAATCATCAATGCGGCAAACATAAAGAAAAGCAACGCATAAAACGGCGTAGAGAGAAACTCGGTGGTGAGGGCAACTTGAAAAACTATAATCGTAAGCATGATTGGTACGGCTTCAAGAAAGATAATTAACCCCACTACCAGAGTAGAAACCAGAGGCGATAAGGCACTATAAAAGCCGTCGCGCATTTTAATTTCCTGGTGACCGGCTAGAAGGTGTCGCGCTAGATAGATAGTGACTAGCCAGATAATGGTAAATAGAAGCACCGCGATAACAATCTGCGCATCATTCATAGTGGTGAGACCACCGGTGGAAATAATGCCGAGCAAAGTAAGCCCCGCTTTACCGACGGTGCCGATTTTACCATCCGCCACATCCTTATTAGTTTGCTCAACGTTTGCCTTAACATCGGCAAGAGTATTTTCCGACATGGCGCCAATGAGAAAAATATAGAGGCCGACAAAAATTAAAAGCAGTGGTAGAAAGATTTTCCAGAATTTGAAAAACATTTTAAAGGCAGCACTAGCTTGACTGGTTAAACTCGGAAGCTCAGTTTTACGCTGATAATCTTCGTAATAGGAGCGCTTAAAAGAGCGGTGAAGCCGCACTTCATCCTGCTTCTTGATTAGCTGTTTCTTTTCGCGTGCAAGCTGCTTTTTTTGTTTTTGCTCCTGTTTTTGAAGTTTTTTCTGCTGCCTTTCAGCTTGGCGCTGCGCATGCTTTGAAACCAGGTTTTTTTCATCAGAGACTGGCTCAGATGCTACTGATTTAGCTTTAGATTTTTTCATTAAATATTATCCTTCGCGCGTTCGAGACGTTCAATACGTTTTTCAATTGGTGGGTGAGTGCGAAAAAGTGAGTTGGCGCGACGCTTCTTGAGTGGATTATTGATAAACATTGCCTCAGTGGCGGTATTTTGACGACGCATTGGTTGACCGTGTTCATCTAGTTTCTTCAGAGCACTAATCAAACCATCTGGGTAGTGAGTAATTTCGGCGGCCGACATATCGGCAAGATATTCTCGTTCACGCGAAATCGCCATTTGAGCAATCGTGGCCACTAGGGGCGCCAAAATCGAAGTAAAAAGCAGTGCGATCACCCCGACCGGACTATCCTGCTCGTCCCGACGATTAGTATAAGAAATCATGCGAAGACCAATATCGGCAATGTAACCCACCACGCTAACCAGAGCAAAAGCTATCAAAGAAACGCGAATATCGTAATTTTTAATGTGAGAAATTTCGTGAGCTAGAACCCCGGTAAGCTCATCCTTATCCATAATATTCAGCAGGCCAGTGGTCACCGCAACCTTAGCATGCGCGGGATCGAGGCCGGTAGCAAAGGCATTCGGCGCGGGATCATCAATCACATAAATTTCTGGCATCGGCAGACCGGTAGTGATAGTGAGATTTTCCACAATATTATAAAGAGAACGGTAATCTTTTTTAGCGATAGGATGAGCGCCAGTCATCGCCATAGCCATACTAGATGACAAAAAGACCATGATACTGGCATAAATAATGGCAGAAATTAAAGTTAAAATAAAAATACTGCTATCGCCGTAAACAGCCGCAAAAAGCGCCCCGATAAAACCAATAAAACCGACGAAGCCGGCAAGTATCAAAACGGTATTTCTTTTGTTGGCTGCAATTTGAGAATACATATTCCCTTTCTGACAAGATCCAGTGGGTCGCCCCACTGGATATAAAATCGTCGTATTAGTTGATTAGAAAGAAACTTTTGGAGCTTCTTGAATCTTGGCATTTTCCTCTTCGGAAACGTTGTAGAATTCACGAGCTTTGTAACCAAACATGCCAGCGAAAATGTTAGCTGGGAAACGAACGATAAATTCGTTGTATTGGCGAACCGCACCGTTGTAGTAACGGCGAGAAGCTTGAATCTTATCTTCAGTATCTTCGAGCTGATCTTGCAAACGGATGAAGTTTTCGTTAGCCTTTAATTCTGGGTAACTTTCGGCAAGTGCGAAGATGTGGCTGAGGGCTGATTTCATTTCTTTTTCAGCGCCAGCAACTTCAGCTGGGGTAGAAGCGGTGAGGACGCTAGAACGAGCCTTCACGACAGCTTCGAGAGTTTCACTTTCGTGCTTGGTATAACCCTTAACGGTTTCGATAAGGTTTGGGATAAGATCAGCGCGGCGCTTCAATTGGACAAGAATGTCTGAAAAAGCATTATCGACGCGAACCTTGACGGTGACTACGTGGTTGTAAACAAAAATTGCATAGAGGGCAACTAGGATTACAACTGCGATGACACCAATTAAAATCATTTGTAGTGTGTTCATTTTACTCCTTGTTAATACTTTAATTATATCAGAAATCGCGAAAGTGGTAAGCTTTTTAGGCACAAAATATCCCCACTAAAAGGGGGGTTTTAGTGGGGATAAATTGGTGCGAGCTAAGAGACTCTAACTCTCGACCTCTTCCTTGGCAAGGAAGCGCTCTAAACAACTGAGCTAAGCTCGCTCACTGTTTTAATTTTACCGAAATATGACATAAAGTCAAGTATTTAGGAAAAATTTGTTGGTGCCCGAAATGGGACTTGAACCCATATGGATTTCTCCATTCGATTTTAAGTCGAACGCGTATACCAATTCCGCCATTCGGGCTTAGAGATATTATACTACCAAAGCAGTGGCTTTTTCTAAAAAATTACCGCATCTACTTCGATAAATTGGAGGCACCGACCGGAATTGAACCGGTGTACACGGTTTTGCAGACCGCTGCGTAACCACTCCGCCACAGTGCCATAGAGATATTTTAGCATAGACTAATAAAAAATACACCAAACTCCCGAGGTGTATTTTATTTACAATATAGACATTAACTTCACACTCAACCTCCGAGGTGCTTTGTCTTCGAATTCAGACGTCTCTCAACTTCGCCCGAATTCTTATCTCTATGATATCATGCTTTTGCTTGTCGTCAACATTGACTTTTGAGATTTTTAATGTTTTTAGCATTGACATTTTAGAGTTGCAAAAATGGTATTTTATATTTTAATTTAGGTTAACTTGTGGGATTTTGTTGTTCGGTTTTCTGTATTCGTGTTCGGTTTTAGAATTTTGTTCGGTTTTACCTCTGTTATTTGTTATGTGTTTTTAGAAAAATAATACGCGCCTTTATTTTAATCTAGTTTTTAGGTTTAGTTTTTTATGCAAAAATAGCCGCCGTGGCGACTATTTTTTTGAAGATTTTTAATTTAATTTAAAATTTTTTATTTTAGTTCGTAGGCTTTTTGTTCACCGGTAGTAAGGTTTTTAACTTGATAAGTACGATCCTTAACTTCGTTTTCGCCGATAATGATCACGTTTTCGGCGACCTTGGCAGCGTACTTGATTTTGTCACCAAGTTTTTTATCAAGCAGACAAAGATCGGCACTGGCGCCTTGATTAATCAAATGGGCGACCACTTGATAGGCGTAGGTAATTTCTTTATCTGAGATAGGAACCACGCAGTATTCGACAGGAGCGGACTGATAATTTTCCAAAAGATTATTGGCCGAGAGACAGTAGAAGAGGCGCGTCAAGCCAATAGAGATGCCGACCCCTGGGAATTTTTCCTCGGTATAATTCGAGGCAAGATTATCATAGCGGCCACCAGAACAGATGGAACCAAGATTCTTATATTCTGGAAGCAATGTTTCAAAGACCGTACCAGTATAATAATCGAGGCCACGAATAATTAACATATCGGCAACCACGGATTGGCCAATTCCCTGGGCTTCGAGAAGATCGAGCACTAAGAGAAGTTCACTTACACCGGTCGTAAAAGTCTCATTCTCAATGCCAAGTACGGTCAATTTTTCGGCCACTTCGGAACGCGGGCCACGAATTTGAACGAATTGCAGCAACGTTTGGACTTTAGACTCGTCAGAGACTTGTTCATGTAGTTTAGCCTCGGTAACTTCGGTCGGAACTTTTTCAGCGTGATCAATAATACCGTAGATTTCGGAACTTTTTCCCGTAAGAGCGAGAGCTTCGAGAATACCGGCTAAGATTTTACGATTCGAAAGACGGACCAAAATCGGTGTCTTCACGAATTGTGTAAGCGCATGAAAGGCCGTAGCCACAACCTCGGCATCATAACCGATTGGTAAAGTATTACGGCCAATGATATCCGCATCCATTTGATAAAATTCACGGAAGCGACCTTTTTGCGCACGCTCACCCCGAAAATTGCGACCGAATTGCGAAACACGAAACGGAAAAGCTAGATTATTTTGATGCTCGACCACGTAACGCGCTAGCGGCACCGTGTGATCAAAACGTAAGGCTTGATCGGCATCACCGGAAGTTTCGGCAGTTTTCACCACTTTATAAATTTGTTTCTCAGTATCACCGCCCGCTTTAGCAAGGAGAATTTCCGTACGGTCAATCATCGGGGTTTCGATGTGATTGAAGCCGTGGAGATGATAAACCTGCATAATTTGCGATTTTATTTGATCAAAAATGGCTTGCTCGCGAGGTAAAAGCTCTTGCATGCCAGAAATTGGGGCAGTATTTATCTTTTTCATACTTTAATTATACCACGCGCTATGCTATAATTTAGGGAAGTGGTTCTGTAGCTCAGTTGGTAGAGCAGAGGCCTGAAGAGCCTTGTGTCACTGGTTCAAGTCCAGTCGGAACCACCATTTTTTATCTCTGAGAGATGCAAAATGATGATGAATTTAAATAATTATATTGAAGAAAATCAGAAACGAATCTCAAGAACTGCTGAGATTACCGAGCTGGATGAGCTAGCTTTTGCGCGGATTTCTTATTTGCCATTTCATAAAATTAAAAGGCAGCTTGATTTAACTACACGAAATTTTAAAATCTCGGAAATCGCCGAGGCAATGAAGAGTCTATCAACTTCGGATTTTGCTTGGCCGGATGACGAGAAATTCATTCAACTACTGGGAGAAAGTCCACGCTTTCAGAATTTGAAAGTGGGATTTTTTGTGCGAAAAAATAATAAGCAACTCGAAAAACAGTTTTCGGCGGTGACGATTCAGATTAATTTCTTCACCATGTATGTTTCCTTTTTTGGCACGGATGGGACGCTTTTTGGCTGGAAAGAAGATTTTAATATGTCGTTTCTGTCAGAGATTCCAGCCCAAAAAGAAGCGCTAGAATACTTAAAAAATATTTCGCACCGCTATTTTTACAAAAATTTTTACCTCGGTGGACACTCGAAAGGCGGTAATTTATCAATTTATTCAGCAATTATGGCGCCAGATCGACTGCAAAAAAGAATCCTGAAGGTCTTAAATTACGATGGGCCGGGACTAAGAGATGAGTTACTTAATAGAGACACGGGCGCGATTAGGGTTTTACCAAAAATCGTGAGCTATATCCCAGAGGGATCGGTAATTGGTCGACTTTTGACCCATAAAGAAAAGGTCGTAGTAGTCAAAAGTCAGGCAAAAAATCTCTATCAACACGATATTTATACTTGGGAAATTAAAGACGATCATTTCTGTCGCGCCAAAAATACCAAATTAAGCGACATTCTAAATAAGACGGTGGATGATTTTCTAGCCTCTGCCTCGCCGGAAGAATTAAGATTTTTTATGGATGGGATTTTTGAAGTTTTTGAGAAGTCGGACGTGGAAGAACCGGTAAGCTTGATGCGAAATTGGCAAAAATATGCGCCAAAACTCATGAAAAATTACCGTGAATTAACGAAGGAACGCCGAGAAAAGATTAATGAAGTTTGGCTACTTTTTGGCAATTCCCTGGTGAAAAATTATTTTGCGGAAAATGAAATTTTGAAGAAGGCGCGTCAAATTCTGGGAGGCAAGAATGCCTAGCCGTAACCACCTACTAGACCAACATTTCCTCAAAAATGTTCGACTTGCACTCATGTTAATCGGACACAGTAACCTGAAGCGTCGCGACACAGTGGTAGAGATTGGCGCGGGGAGTGGCGTGATTACCGCGGCACTTTCCAAAAAATGTGGGTTAGTTTACGCTATCGAAAAAGATCCGGAAACTTTCAAGAAATTACAAAATAACTTGAAAGAACAAAATCTCGAGAATGTGAAGCTAGTGCAGGCAGATTTTCGAGAAGTGAATTTCGATTTTACAAATTATAAGGTCTTTTCCAATCCGCCTTTTTCCCTGTCGGCGGAAGTTTTTTATAAACTACTAAATCTCGAGAATCAAAACGGCCAGATTATTGAAAAAGGCTTAAAAAATCCCCCGAAAGCCATTTACTTGATTTTACAAAAACAATTGGCCTTAAAATTAATCCTCTCTGACCGTCATTACACGAGCCAGCTGGGATATATTTTGAATAAATATTACACGACAAAAATTCGCTACCCACTGAGACCAACAGATTTTACGCCACCACCGAAGGTGCCGATTGTTTTATTCGAAGCCAAAATCAGGCCAGAATATGAAGCGGAGTTTTTTGGCGAAAAATAGACCAGGTAGTATTAGACCGACAAATCTTGGTGGGCAATTGAATATATAACAAAAGATAGCTTAGTAAATACCGTCACATAAAAAGAGACCCGAAGGCCTCTTTTTATTTTACCTCTTTTTATTTTAGAGTTCTGAGATTTTGACGCGAGTTTGAGCCATAGTGTCGCGATCACGAACCGTCACGGTATCATCTTCAAGGGTATCAAAATCGATAACCACACATTTTGGCGTACCGATTTCATCTTGCTTATGATAACGCTTACCAATGTTACCGGAATCATCCCAAGTGACATTGCCATATTTTTCGCGAAGTTCAGCATAGACTGCCTTGGCTTTTTCGACTAATTCTGGCTTGTTTTTAAGAAGTGGTGAAACGCAGAAACGATATGGCGCAAGATGTTCTGGAAGTTGCAAGACGATGCGCTTTTCACCATTAGTTTCATCCTCATGATAAGCACTCGAAAGCACAGCCATGATCAAACGTTCGACACCGAAAGATGGCTCGATGACGTGAGGTACAAATGTTTCACCAGTGCGCTTGTCACGGTAAATCATACTCTTCTTCGACTCACGCTCGATATTACCAAGGTCGAAGTCGGTACGATAGGCAATACCCATCAATTCTTCGCAACCGATTGGATAGTCAAATTCAAGGTCGATAGTGCGCTTAGAATAATGTGCACGATCAGCAGCCGGGACGTCGTATTCATGAATCTTATCAGCTGGAAGTTTAACGACATTCTCCAGGAAGTCATGCACATCGGCGAGAAGTTCATCAAAGACACGTTCCCAATCTTTTGGATTGACGAAATATTCAATTTCCATCTGTTCGAGCTCGCGGCAACGGAAAATAAAGTCACGTGGCGAAATTTCATTACGGAAGGCTTTACCCTGTTGAGCTAAACCGAATGGTAGGTCTGGGTAAATCGTGTCGACCACGTTCTTGTAATTCGTAAAAATACCTTGAGCGGTCTCTGGGCGAAGATAGGCGATGGAACTATTATCAGCCACTGCGCCGACGTGAGTCTGAAACATCATATTAAATGGCTTGACTTCACCCCATTCAATCTTGCCACAGGTAGGACATTTGATGCCGGCCTTAATCAGCTCTTCGCCAGTGATTTCAGTAGATAAATCGTGACCTTCGGCAGTCTTAGCTAACTTATCGGCACGAAAACGACCGTGGCAAGATTTACATTCAACCAAAGGATCCGAAAAAGTGGCGGCATGACCGGAGGCGACCCAGGTGCGTGGATTCATAATGATAGCCGCATCGACACCGTACATATCATTACGATTTTCCACCCAATATTGCCACCAAAGATCCTTGAGTTTTTTCTTCAGACTAACGCCGAGTGGGCCAAAATCCCAGGTACCAGCCATACCGCCGTAGACGTCGGAGCCTTGGAAAATAAATCCTCTACGTTTACATAAGCTGACAATATCTTCTAATTTTGCCATAAACACTCCTGGTTAGTTTTTCTTTATTATATCACAAAATTAGAGCGGTGACCTCTGGGCGTTAGAACATTTCACGCAGGGTGCGCAAAATAATATTTAGTGCGTCGAGGTGAGTGTGAATATCTTTAATTTTTAAAATAGTGGTGACCGGCATGGAGGTCATGAGACGTAAAATCTTAATTGTATCGGCATTAAATTCTCCGGTGCCATCCGTCGCAAGCACAAAGCAGCGGTCAAAACTATGCCAATTATAAGAACCGTCGAGTGTGAGGCGGTCGCCATTAGAATCAGTAGCGAGATTGATCATTTCGCCAGAAATAAAAGCTAAATTAAGATAAAAATGTGTCTCAACGAGCGGAATTTGATATTTTTCTGCCGTATTTAGCGCCGAAAGGGCATTTTTTAGAAGCTGAAAATATTCCTTGGAATCGGCGTCGTTGGTTAGGCGATTAATGACTTTAAGGAAATTCGAAGCGATAGTCAGGGTATCAAGATCGGTAATGATATTTTGATAAAACTTCAACATAGTGGCAGAAGTCAGAATTGCGAGGCTGCCCAAATCAGTATTTTGTGATTTAAAATGCAAGACCACGTCAGAAACCGTAAAAGGCTCGATACTGCCAGCTAATTTAGAGCGTTCTTTGCGGACCCCACGTGCGATAGCCGAAAAGCGACCTTCGGGAGTGAGCAGTGTGAGAATGCGATCGGACTCTTGATATTTGACGCGCGAGAGCACAATCGCTTCAGTACGCAGATCAGACATGATTCCCCTCCTGGGTTTGAGGGGTGCGATCTGGAATAGATTCTTCATTGGAAACTTCGGTAGTTTCTAGATGATTATCTGATGAGGTTTTTGTAACTGGAGATAGAATATTTTTAATTTTTATCACAAAATCCGCTGGCGTAAAAGTTTCCTTATTCAGAATCGCGCGGACATTGTAAGCCTGCAGGGACATTTGACCGAGGTTTAATGAAGAAATCAAAAGTACCGGGATTTGACTAGTTTCTGGATAAGAAAGGAGCTCATTTAGTAAGGTAAAACCGTCTGGACCAGTGAGTAATACATCTAAAATAATTAAAGACGGCAGCTCTTCCTCACGAAGCTCCGAAAAGGCCGCATTAGCCTCGATCGCATTATAGAAAATCTGCAGCGGAATTTCTGGAAAGTTGCGTTTTAGATGCATTTGATAAATTTCTGCAAAATCCGGATCATCTTCAATAATAAAAATCGGGAGCGGGGTCTTAGGCTGCATAGTTTCCAGTAACGGGGTCTTTGATTGTGTAATTTTAGACGATGATTTTTTAGGGCGCTGATTCATTTTCCTCCTAATCAAACATCGGTAAAATTGCCTGATGTGAAACTGGCAAAATTACCTGGAAGCTGGTACCGTCACGGTGGCGCACGGCGGAAACTTCCGCATTTAAATATTTGGCGAATTTCGAAGCAATATAGAGGCCCAAACCATAACTGCCGG
>CAUTXE010000004.1:0-24695 GCA_963542185.1 uncultured Candidatus Saccharibacteria bacterium
TTATTATGGATATGCAACTAATCTAATACCTTTACACTATTACGCAGGAGAAAGAATATGAAATTAACAGAATTACGCAAATTAGAAAAGGGTGCACTATTACGCTTAAAGGGTACAGATGTAATCTTTAAATTGAAAGAAGTGGATAAGTATGATGATAAACGCCCGTGTAGTATCCGAGTGATAGAAGCAGATGATCAGGTTCTTCACGGCGTCGGTTATAACTTTGACGACTTCATCCTGGATGTAGATGACGGATACTATAACACCGGTTGGATCTTCAACAACAAAACCCTTATGCGCGAAGCGGTGGAGATGACTCGCTATGAGTTTGATGAGTATGTTAAACAATATCGCTATGTGGTTACCTTACGTGATTTAGAGGTTTATGAAGAGGATATTTGTGTGTTGTTTGATGAGCATATCGATCCTGGAGATTTAATCTCTCGCGGTTCTTCACCAGCAAAACCTGCTGAGGATAATGCGGAATCTGGAGTTCTTCCGATTGCGGCGGCGCGCCAATTTGTGAATGATTTCAATTCTCGCAAAGTAACTATTCAGTTAATCAACGCAGCGATTGCGCGCGCAGCGCAAGATGGCAAACAAAACATTCGTTTAGCGGATGTGGTAAATCATCAAGTATCTGAAGAAATCAAAGATCTGTATCGTCGAGCTGGCTATCATGTAGCTTTCGAAACAATTCAGTGGTAATTTTGAAAACAAAATTTTCGAGTTTCGGTGACCGAAACTCTTGTAAGGAGCGTAAAATGAATATTGAAGAGGTAAGAGTAGGCCAAATTTTAGTTGACCGAGATGGTAACCAATTTGAAGTAATGGAAATCGATCGAATGGACGATGATCTTCCGGTTTGTTTGAAGTTGGTTAAACACGTTAAAGCTTTCGCGGTACCGGAAAATGAATTCGAAGTAATGGAACCCGGTCAAGGTTTCTTAGATTCTGAATTTTGGGTTGATCGCGAACTTGCCCCAGCTCAGAAAGAAGAATTCTCAGTACCTTGTATTGATGTGGAATCTTTGAGCTTGTTTGTTGGTGAACCTAAATCACCTAAAACAGTAACCGAGGTCATCAACAATGTTAAACACGCAAGCTTAAAAGCATCCGATCCTCGTACACAGGGCGATTCATCGCACGATCGAAATTTCAAACAATCCAAAGCTTGCGCGGAAGAGGAAGAACTTCGTAATATCGTACACGATATGTTTGTGTTACCAACACCGGAAGAAATGCGCCAATTAGTGATGCAACATCAATTAGATGATGTATCGCAAGTTATCCGAGATGCCGCGAAACGCGGAGAAACTTCGGTAAATTTGCCGGAAGATCAAGTTGATGGGATTGGTGGAGCTTTGATGGCGGCTGGTTATCAAGTATACTTTACAAAACACCCACAGCGTTGTATTATTAGTTGGTAAGCAAAAGGTGTAAGGGAGCATAAAATGGCATTAGAACTTAATATTCGATTTTCGGGAATTCCGGATACTAACGAAATTCACGAGAAGCTCGCAGACGCGAAACTTCGTATGATCAAAGAGCGAATCCAGGAAGCGGTTAATCGCGGGGATAGCTATTGCTGGGTAAGTGATAAGTTTATGGATGAAGAAATGCAAAAAATCCTAGAAGAGAAGGGATACGTTCTAACGTATAACTTTAGTGATTATCAAATTTCTTGGTGATATCGAAACTTCGGAATCCTCAGTAAACTGAAAGCCTCTTAGTCGAAAGATTAAGAGGTTTTGTTTATTGCATCTATAGGCAAAAACTTTGATTTGGGTATTGTGTTTTATTAATGTTTCTATTATAATACATCCCATAAGAGATAACACCGACGGTGTAAAATTTTAAACATAGGAGCATAGGGGATTAAATTATGGTGATTCAAGAAGCTAAAGTAGGTATGCAAGTTCAAAACGCTGGTGGCGATATTTTCGAAATTAAAGAAATTCACGAGGATTATATTTTGGTTAAAATGCTAGAGCATAACGGCGACGGCTTTGCGGTGAATTATATTCATCAAACTTTCATACCAGGTCAAACCCTTGAAATTACCCAATCCCCGGCGCACGATATGTTATTGAGTGGATGGTATGAAGTGGCCTTAGAATATCTTGAACCAGTTGAAGCGGAAAATGAAGAAACTGAAGAAAATAAAAAGTCTGAAACTCCGGTGTTCCAAATCGGAGTTTATGTAAAAGATAAATTTGGTAGTGTTTATAAAGTAGTGGATGCCAAGCCACGGTACCAATTAGATCGCGAAAGTTTCATCTACGATTCGATGGGTTATCGTTTAGAGCTTATCCATCGAGCACCGAAATCTCCAGCGGCGAAAGTTCAGGATGATATTGATTTTCGCCGAGTTGGGGATGTGTACTGGATTTACAATTCTGCGGAGGATCTCAGAAGTGATGAGTATGAAGATTCTACCGACACCTTCCACCTGTATATTTTGGCGAATGAGTTGAAGTTGGTTAATTTAGAGTTTGCCGAACAACCTAAGGCGGCAAGCCGCTATCCAAGTATCGAAGATCTTCAAAAGATGTCCGAAGAGAACAATCATGGAAAATTGTTAGATCAAGCGTACGAAATTTTGAAAGAGCAAGCAAGTTTAGGTGAACGAAACGCAAACCTTCATTTTGAAACATTCAAACGCTGCATTCCGCATTTTGTTAGAGAAGGTTTCGAAGTATTAGAACACGGAACACTTATTAATGTTCGTTGGTAGCGCAAAGCGCATGTTTGGTAAGGAGCTAAGATGAATTTTAGAGATTTAAAATTTGGGTTACAAGTTATTACTCCGCAAGGAGATATCTTCGAAGTCTGCGGAACGGATGTTCCAAAAGAAGAATTGTTGGTCAAAATAGTTGAATTTGCTACTAAGGGTCCTATGGATGAAGAACCAATGGATCGTCGCGGGCGCGATTTTGCGTCCGATAGCGGTTGGATTACCGAGCACGGTAAGAATGTAATGAAGCGAGGTTTCTACGAAGTTTGCTACAAAGATTTCTCATTATGGTATGAAGATGTTCCTAATTTCAAAGAAGGGGACATCGTAAAAGACTTAGACGGTAACAAATACCGAATTGATTTTGTTGGTGGGGTGCGCGGTAACCCGGAGATCTACAAACTCGAATTGTTGGAATTCTCCGGATATCACATTCAACGCTTAGCGCGTAAAGGAGCAGAGTTCGAGGAGGTCGGGTCTAAATGGTACATCTACAACACTAAAAATGATGCAGTTCGTAATGATAACTGCGTAGGAATTTACCAGTTGTTTGCTTCTGAATTAAAATTAGTTGAAAATGCCGCTGGCGCGGAGACTTCAAAAGAACCAGCTAAACCTGCAGCCCCCGTAGTTCCAAAAGCTCCGCGTTATTCAATCGATGAAATTCGCGAAATCGCCGCTAACGCGGAACAAACCGAAATTAGCAAATTGTTGGATACCGCCTACAACTCAATTTTAGAAGCGGCAAGAAAAGGTACTCGCAACGTTTCGGTGACCAAAACTGACACCCCGGTGGATCAAAAAGTGATCGAGTATTTCCGTAGCGAAGGTTTCGGGGTAGAGGAATTTATGGTTAATTTTGAAGTTAAATGGTAGTTGGTGGTAGTGGTATGAATATTATTTTCTTAGACGTAGATGGCGTATTAAACGGAGCAAGAGATTTCGGGTATGAAAGACATTTCGGGTATGAAAGACATTTCGAAACTATCGATTGTTATGTTAATACCGTCCTTGGGAAGCAACATTTTGGTCGCGTTAATAGAGAACAACTCAACAAACTTCGAGAAATAGTAAAATTAGCCGACGCTAAAGTTTACTTAATTTCGAGTTGGAATGTAGCTTTCAAAATTGAGGAAATGCAAAACGTTCAAGAAACGTTCAACGAGTTCTTTGGTTTTGAGGTTCATGCAACTCAATGTGGAATGCAAACCGCTAACGGACGAGCTAAATTCGCGATTGATTTGCTTAACTCCACAGATTACCGCGACGCGGTATATTTGGATGATATGCAAGATTTCGATCCGGATATCTCAATCGAACTACAATCTAAATGCTTCGTTCCGGTAATCAAAGGTTCGGTAGGTCTTAGAGATTTCGATTTCGAAGCGATTAAAAGTTATTTTGGAGTCGCGGATATTAATTGAACGTAGATGGGTGTTATATTATAATACTTATTAAAATATTCAATCACATAATAAAGGAGCATAATATGAAATACAATCCAAACGCAAACTACCTGTTACCAGGAGTTAATATCATCCTTCGAGATGAAGATGGTCATCATTATCATGCAAGCGCGCACGGTGGTGCAGGTCTTGCCTTTATCGAGTTATTCGATATCCAAGAGCATGAAAAATATAAAATTGAAGGATTAGAAATTCCACCCGAATTTGAAGCGGTTCTCAATCCGTTAGAGCCTTACAACGACCATTATGAGCTAGTTACCCTTGATGATTTGCGTGTTTTAGTTACTCGCCACAACGATGATTTTTACTATGTTCGTACGGATGAAGATCATAAGTTTACTTGGCGCGAGCTCATCAGCGAATTAGACGCTATTGAAAATCGCGATTTCAATGCTAAGGTAACCCCGGAAGTGTATTGGTACGTCAACGAATTCTTAGAAATTTGCAGTGCTATGGTGAATCACCAAGATTTGCACGATGCTAATTCTTTGATCAACAAACATATCAAAGCTGGCAACTTCTTCCCAACTTCGCGTGACGCGAGTAAAGCAGTTTGGAGTTTTATGGGCTTTGATAAAGACTTAGGAGTATAAGGAGCGAATATGTCAGAACTAATAGTAGACTTCAACAACTTAAATTCTAAAAATGATCAAATTTTCTTTGGGGAATATTCTGGTTTCCAACGCTATGATGATCCGGCATTTCCATCAGCAGTAAAATTGGAAGAATCTATGCGTAACGCATTCTGGAACCCTAATGAAATTTCGATGAGAGATGATGCGGTGAAATTCCATCTTATGCCAACACCAGTGCAAGATGCTATGTGCAGTATTTGGTTCTATCAAACTTTGATGGACTCTGCGCAAAATCGCGGTTTGGAAGAAACAATCTCCTTGTTTGTGACTAATCCGGAATTCGAAGCTCTATTCAAAACTTGGGGCTATTTCGAAATGATTCATAGCTTAAGCTACTCCCATATCATCCGCGGCATTTTTATGGATAGCACTCCGGTATTTGAGCGCAACTTCCAAAATATGGACATTATCAATCGCGTAAAATCTGAAATCGAGCAGTACTCTGATATTGCCGCGTACGCGGAAGATTTAGCAGGAGCTGAGTTTAGTGTAGAGAATGCGAAGAAAATCATTGAATTGATCTTAACCATCTATGCTTTGGAAGGGATCAAATTCTATGCAAGTTTCTTATACACTTACTTAATCCATGATCGTTACGCTTCTATTCCTGGTGCTACTCGAATCATTAAGCTTATAAATTTCGACGAGAACGCTCATACTGCAGCATCTGTGGTGCTATTACGGGAACTCCGCAAAGATCCTCGCTTTGGTGAAATTTTAGATAGTGAATGGTTTGCGGAAACCGCCCGAAAACACTTCTTAAAAGTTTACCAAGATGAAAGCTCGTTCGCAGAATATCTTCGTGAAGTATTAGGCGAGTATACCCCGATTTCTGAAGAGAACACTAACAACTTCTTAAAATATTGGGTCGACTTAAGACTCCGCGATATCGGCGTAGCCGGTATTTTCGGGGATTTTGAAGAGACTCCAATTGTTAAGTGGTTCAACGAGTACCTGGATATGAACAAGGAAAATGTAGCCTTAATGGAATCAGATCTCTCAATCTACAACATAGGGACTATGGTGGACGATATGTAACCAACCCTTAAATTAATTATGAAGGTAATGTTTAAATATTAAAGACATTACCTTTTATTTTAGATACGGTACCAAATAGGAGTTCTCAGATGCTTAACAAATTAGTGAAGATCTCATCATTGGATGATCTTCAAAATGCGAAACATCGACATAACGGATTATGGGCGATAGGGGCGATTTTCAAAGCTTCCAAAGAGATTATGTTGCTGTTCAAAACTAACTTTATGCTGGCTAACAACCCATCGAAATATGCCTTTATCGAAGAGTTGGAATGTTTGGTTGACCTAAATGACAAACTTTTAAGTTTAGATATTAGCGATGTTACTCCTGCGAATGCTTTAGAGCTTTATGATTACGCAGATAATCTAAGAGCTGGGATGATTAGAAGCTTAACTATTACCGTAGACGGTGAATCTTTGCAAGGATTTGCATCATCTAAAAATACTACCATTGAATTGCTCCCAGCGATCGAAACTTTAACAAACGCGTACCGCGAATTAATTGAACAATCTCGACATAACTTGCTAGCGAGCATTTCAATTTCACCAACTGCAGACCATAGTGAATTTGATCAACTTCGCAAGTTATGCAGTAGACTGCAATGTATGCAAGATCATGAGATTCGAGCTGGCTTAACAAACAACACATTCGAATTTTTGAGATTGGCTAAGCAAATTGACCCAGCTATCAAAAATTCATTAGCTTTCCAAAACCAAGGACTATAATAATGACCGAAACTGTCGAAAACTTAGAAACTATTGAAAACCGAAGCGAAGCGATTAATGAAGTTTCGGTGACCGAAACACAACCAGCGCCAACAACTGAAAATGCCGCTACCGCGGAAACTTCAAATGCTCCGGTAACGGAAGGGGCACCGGCCACTGAAAATATCGCCGCAGCGGAAACTTCAAATGCGCCAGCGCAACTGGAAACACCAAAAGCGGAGGAAACCACCGAAACCACCGAAACCACTGAACACACCGAACCAAAATTATGTGGAACCGATCCAAAAATCATCTGCGATGTAGTTAAGGAATTATTCCAAACTCCAAAACCTAAGGAAGAACCAAAACCGGAAGAACCAACACGCTCATTGGAATTCCAAACCACCAAGGTAGTTTCTTCTAACGCCGTTCCTAAGGTTCCAGTGCAATATGTGGAAAATCCTTTGAAATTTGCTAAGGATTTGAAGAAACCAACCGGGATGAGTGTGTTGGATAAAATCAAAGATGTTGCCGCCAACCTAAAACTAATGGGTAAAGAAGCGGAAGGCGAATTCATCGTTAAGGCTTTCGATAACATTACGAATCCTACGCTTGAGCGTAAAGAGTTTGAAATCAAAGACACCGAAGAGTTAGCAAAAGCTTTCTTTGGGCGTGAGAAAATTCAACCCAAAGAACCTGGTGCTTTACATTCCGGTGAATTTACTTTGAGTGAAGATTCTACCGCTACCGGTAAATCTTTCCAAGATAATAACGCAGGAACTGTAACGGATAAAGTAATCGATTCTGCATATGGAACGATCGCTGCTCAAGTTAACTTCGATATGTTGCAAGAACTACGCGAACGCGTATATCACGCAAAATTCGAATTGGATAAAGTAGTCGGAGTTAAAGGAGAACTGTTCGATTCTTTAGAGCAATCTTTGAAGAAAGCAGAAGAGATCTTGGATGTTGAGCGCAAAAACATCGTAATGCACAATCTTCAAGAGATTACTAAAGTGCTAGAAGCGGTTAAAGTGGAAGAGTTAGCTCCGGAAGATCGCAAAGCTCTTTGGGATGCTATTCATAATCTTAAATGCGCCAACAATCTCGTTAACAAAGCCGGATTCAAAGATCGAGCTGGTGACAACGAGAAAATCGTCCAAGAGCACGTAGCTAAAGCTCTTAAACTCTATCCTAAATTGAAAGAAGATGTTAGAATGCAAGCTTTAAGCTCTCAAATCTTCGCTTTAAGCGAATAGCGGATTTGTTTGATTAAGTTATAATATAAACACATTCAATTTAAAAAAATCTCCACTACAATGGAGATTTTTTTATTTTGAAATCATCACTTGAAAGGTTCGGGTACCGAAACTCTTACATCTCAAAAAAAATTTTTTTTCATAACGGGGTGCCCGCTATATCAAAATGCTCTATAATTCCTCCCATAAGATAACGTAAACAATCAAATCAGCACAGGAGAAAAAAGATTATGATTATCGAAAATGGCATTTATGAAATTGATGGGGAAGTAGTAATGGTGCTTCTTTATGATAGCGAAAGCAACATGATTGAAGTTTGTAAGCTAACCGAATTCGATCCAGATTTCTACGGCGAAGGGGATCCGGAAATGGAGATTGATTATGAAGATTGCAAATTGATTTCCCCGGAAAAATTCAAGTTATCGAATCTTAAAGGGCACAAAACTTTCTTATTGAATTATCTCTTAGAGCATAAGGCATTCGCTAAAAATTATGATCTTTCAAAATACGTTAAGTAATTTAAAATCTCTCCCTACGGAGAGATTTTTTTTATTTTCAAACTTGTAAAGTTTCGGTCACCGAAACTCTTCAACACTGAAAAAAAAATTTTTAATTAGCGCGTTTTAGTGGGTGTGTTTTATGTTTAAATGTATTATAATACTCAACATAAAGATACAGTAGGAGATTCAAATGAAACCAACAAAATCCGTTTTTAAACCAATGCTTGCGGCCTCCGCAACAAATGAAGAAATTGAAAAATTCACTTTCCCGCTGATGGCTAGCCCAAAATTAGATGGCATTCGAGCTATTGTGTTAGATGGCGTGGTAATGTCGCGAAGCTTAAAACCTATCCGCAATAAGCAAGTTCAAGAACTCTTCGGTAAACCGGAATTCAACGGATTGGATGGCGAATTAATTTTAGGCTCCCCAACAGATCCCAACTGCTTCAATCACTCCACCGCGTTGATGGGTGAAGAGCTCCGCGAGGACGTTAAACATTTAGAAATCCAATACTTCGTCTTCGACGTGATTCCGGAGGTTTTGGATGATGAAGCAGTTTTAAGACATGATTACTTGTTAGGTCTCCGTGATCAGCTTCCAGCGAATATTCAAATTGTCCCGCAGGTAATCGTTCAAAGCTTATCTCAATTATATGCATTCGAAACCGAATGTTTAAACGAAGGTTATGAAGGGGTAATGGTTAAAAGCTTGGATGGCAAGTATAAACAAGGTCGTTCTACTTTAAAACAGCGACTATTGACTAAAGTGAAGCGCTTCCAAGATTCTGAAGCGGTAGTTATCGGCTGGGAAGAGAAGATGACCAATATCGGAGAACGCGAAATTTCAGAATTAGGTTACTCAAAAACTTCAAGTAAGAAAGCGGATTTCGTTCCAGCTGGAACCTTAGGGGCTTTGAAAGTTCGCGACCTAGAAACTGGCATTGAATTTAGTATTGGTTCGGGTTATGATGATGCAACTCGCGCGGAATTATGGAGCTTAAAAGAATCATTAGAAGGTAAAATCGTTAAGTATAAACACTTTAGTGTAGGAGTTAAAGAAGCTCCGAGATTCCCAACCTTCTTAGGTTTCCGTGATTTAGATGATATGTAAAATTGTAGGGGTATCAAAATGTTAAATGTTAGTATTGGATTTTACGCCTTAGGCGTATTGCTAATGATTGTCATTACTATTTTGTTTGGCGTTATGTTGATTACTGATAATGATCGACTAGCAACGGTATGTGAGAAGTTATTTGGTGCTACGGTGATTGTTTGGGCCGTTGGTGTCCTTTTGATGATTATTGATATCATTTTCAATTTTTCCGAGTACCATTGGTAATAAGCGGTAATAGGGAGCATAATATGAAATTTGAAGATTTGCATGACGTTGATGTCGGTGATATTTTAAAGTGCAAGGACTTGGATGTCACGTTTGAAGTAGTTGAAATCGATATGGCAACTAAACTTACTCCGATTCGAGTTAAAATGCCTTCCGGATACTCAACTACCGTGTTGGTCGCTGGGATATTAAGCTCAGATCGATTTGACGAATCTTATAAACAGTGGCTATACGCGAACCCCGAAAATTTACGGATATATGTGCCGAGTTTAGAAGATGCGGTTGATATGAGTAAATTAATCACATTAGATCGCTTAGTACCTTTGCAATCCGTTGAATCGGTTGAAACCACCGAATTTGTTGAACCAGTGAAACTCGAAATACTTACTGCAAGTAAGGCTACTGAGATTACAAAACGCCGCCTCATCAACGAGGTTTTAAATCGCATCGAGCATGTGGTAAACAACACTATCGGTGTGTTTGAAATTAAGATATCTGATTTGGATTTAGACCCGGTAACTTCCGATTTAGAAGAATTGGGTTATGTGGTGAGATTTAGCATGCAAGATGATGCATTTTCTATCCCGTGGGAGCCTAAGCTATGGACATCTTCATTATTTCAGTTTTAATTTTTGTTTATTTTTACTGCTCTGCTTTAGAGCGAAGTATGGGATCTTATAGTTCTTTCAATGATCGAGATTATTATGATCGTAATACCCGAATTTTCGAAAAATTCCGCGTAAGCGGATATTCGAAAGCTTGGGATAAATCGAAATTTATACGATAAGGAGTAACTTATGATTTTTGGAGTGAGCTTATTAGTTTGGTTAGGTATGTTCTTGCTGATCGCGTGTTTGATGTGCTTGGCTAGCGCCATTACTATCGCGATGTCTTGGGGGATGGAGGATCCGGAAGCTTCCGCTTTAGTGTTTATACACTTATTCCTGGTATTCTTATTTGGGATCTTAGCATTTAGATGCTTCGGGGTTTATTAAAAGTTTTTAGATATAATATACTAACTTTATTATAATAAACAATGCATAGATTAACCGTTGGAAGTTGGGTTCTTTTAGGATTCGTATTAGAGTTTATGATGGCTTTGCATTTCCTTTGGAAGAACCCTGTATCGAAATTTTGGAAGATTACAACTACGTTGTTAGTGGTAATCTTTTCGATTATTTTATTAAGAGGAGCTTATGAGCAACATTGGTAATGTAGAATTGCACTCGCCGTTCGCAAAATTAAAATTCTTGAATTCTAGTTTTGTTCAACTAAACTTCAATGAATTAGAATCTTCCGAGAATGCTATGAATCTGCTAAAACGAACCTTGCAGGTTGAAAGAGCAGGGTGGCAATATGATTACATGGTGAAGATTGGTCGTAAAAGCAAATATGACAAGTTCTACCAAGAATTCGGAGATTACACTTTAGTGTTGGATTCCGGCTTATTGGATTTGCCGCCTATCCAAGAGATTTTACAACTCAAAGAATCAGTGATTGAAGATAACCCAGAACGGGTAATGATTGATGAGTACCTCGAAGATATCCTGGAATCTGACATCCTACCGTTTGCTCCATATGCTTATCAAATTGAAGCTTGTAGAAAAGCGTTGAACAAAAAGCGCAAACTAAGTTTAATGTGTACCGGTTCTGGAAAATCGTTGACCATTTCGCTATGCTTAGAATATTTCCGTAGGAAAGGTCTCAAAGGGGTCTTGGTAGTTCCTAATATCAATTTATTAACTCAATTTGCGAATGATATCAAGAGTTATAATTTAAATGAATTACATTCTAACATCATCACCTTCGGTGGTGGCTCGAAGAAATTAAAGCAATTAAAAGAATCCAACCAAGCGCTGCAAGCGGGAGATTTAGTGATTACGACTTGGCAGAGTTTAAGTAAATTAGAACCGGATTTCTTCAAATCTATCGATTTTGTTATCTGTGATGAAGTGCACAAATTCAGCTCTAGCTGCACCTCGCAGTTAGTGCAAGATTCGGGATTTGCAGAATATAAGTTAGGTTTTACCGGAACTTTACCGGATTCCAAATCTCAAAAATTAACCTTGATTGGATTATTTGGGATGCCGGAAAATATCATTACTTCCAGTCAATTAATCGAGGAAGGTCGAGGCACCCCAATCCATATTACTGGGGTAAAATTAAAACACACCGCCTATACCGCAGAGGAATTTAGCCGGTACGGCGAATATCTGGATAAGCTCAAGGTCATGCTAAATGCCGAAGGGCGAAACCAAATCATCGCCAATATCGCTATACAAGCAAGTCAGCGAAAAGAAGGATCTACTCTAGTTTTGTTCACCTTAATCGAGCACGGTTTCGAAATTTTCAAAGAGCTCGCAAAACGCAAAGGCCTCTCTGTAGGAGAAGATACGCCAGATCTCGAAACGATGAAAGCTTACGGGGTTTACTTTATGTCTGGGCAATCCAGCGCCAAAGATCGCGAAGCTATCCGACATTTAATGGATGAAGATCCGGAAGCTATTTTGGTAGCGAATTACGCGTTGTTAAGCACCGGGGTAAACATCAAATCTTTGAGATACGCGATCTTTGCGAGCCCAGTAAAATCGGGTGTGGTAGTAGCTCAAAGTTTAGGTCGAGGAATCCGATTGAATGAAGGCAAGCAAACTTTCAATGTGTATGATATTGTCGATGTAGTCGGAGGATCCGGAATGTTCGCGAGACAATATAATCATAGAAAACAAATATACAAGAAATCTAACTTTACGTTAGATGAGCGCACCGAGGAAATTCAGACTTAATGGAGACCTTAAATGGTTTATAAAATTCAAACAAATCCATATACTTTACAAATTGGAGATCCTAAGACTTCCACTACGGAAAATATCCGGGATCCCAATTTCGGTTTAGAGGATGGGCATTTAGACGAGATTAATCCTTCTACGGAGAAATATTTTCTTAATACCGGTCACGCTGGTTATAACATCCGCTATCGCGGAGACATCACGATACCCGCTTATGCGGATAGAGATAAGTTCCCAGAGACCCCAACAAAATGTAAGCAACCGGATACTAGCGATGCGGATGTGATTTTGCTACCTCCAGGCGAATACAAAGCCAAATTTGACGCGAAAGCGTTGAAAGTGGATTGTATCGATGATCTTAAAACTTAGGGTTGATTATTGGGCTGAGTTATAATATAATACAACCATCGTTCGGCATCAAAAATTTGAAACGTGCATATTCGAGTTTCTTGGATTCTTCCAGTACTTCAAATTAGTTAAAATGTAAGGAGATTACATCATAATGAAATTAACTAATCTTAAGAGTATCAAAGACTCGACTGTTAAATTTGCTAAGACTTTCGTAACATCAATTATATTGGTAATTGCGACAACTTTAGTAACTTCAACAACAGCGTATGCTTCGAAATCTACCCAAACCGCGCAAACAACACCAAAGGTGTACCACGGCGCAAACTGGGATAATTCGAAGTCTTACGTAATTCGCAAAGTTCGATATCATTTAAAGGATAAGAAACAAGCGATCAAGCATAAAGAACAAGGGAAAGCAACGTGGTATTGTTGCTATCGTAAAGGAACCAAAACCGCAGATGGTGGGGTATTCTCCCAACACAAACTCACTGCGGCACACAAAACATTACCGTTTGGTAGCCAAGTTCGGGTAACCAATCTAAAAAACGGTAAATCGGTGATTGTAGAGATTACCGATCGCGGTCCATTTAAGCCAGGGAAGATCATTGATTTAACTCCGGCAGCGTTCGCTAAAATTGACTCAAAATCTACAGGAGTCGCAAACGTTAAATTGGATGTTTTAGGGTTTAAGTACTAAGAGTAAACACAAAGAACTAAGGAATTTGGTATGCACGATTTCAACCTCAAAGTTAAAGATAATAAACTCAAAGCTATTGTAACTACTTCCATGTTTCGCAATCGTGTCGAAAAGAACGCTAAAGCGTATACTCGAAAAGCTAAGCATAAATCTAAATCTTGGGAACAATTTGAATTATGCGAATTGTGTTGAGTTTATTATTATTACCATTTAAAATATTAAAATTCATAGTTGTTTCAGCTTTGAAGATTTTCATATTCTTTGCGCTCTGCGCACTTATTTTGAATTATGTAGCGAATGCAGCGAATACAGGAGTAAAAGATGTTCACGGTTTTCAAAAAGGTCCTGGAACAGAAAGAAATCACACCGCAAGATGCTGATAAAGTCAGCGACTTTCTTCTACGAAGATGGCTATCCGGAGATAATCGTCTTATCGAATTAGCTAATACGCTAAATTGCCTTCCGGCAAATCCGGTTAAGCAATCCAATCTGGTAATCTTAAGAGGCATTTCAAAAGCTCTTAAAGGCCAAATCAAATTCATCAAGTTTCCGTCCGGAGCTAAGAAAGATTCGAAAGATGTGGAATATCAAGAAATGATGTCCAAATTCTTCAAAATTTCTCCGAAGGAGGCAATTGAATATTTGGAGTGGATGAAGAATCATTGTCCGGAAGAATTGGAAACTTTAAAGAAAATTTGTAGAGATTTGTAGTGGTAAGTTTCGGTCACCGAAACTCATCGAACTCTAAAGGAGCAAAATCAAAATGGCAAAATTATATGAAGGTGGGTTCTTTGCGAACTTTAAGTATTGGGCAAGATATTACGATACTGATATTGGTAAATCCTTCCTAACGGATGATGTCCCGCAGAAGTGGGAATATTATGTTCCGGATGAAACGGGGAGTTTTACTGCGATTTACGACAATAAGAAATATCGCCGAGAATTTGGATCTTCGAATGATGCGAAAGGTTACGGTTGTACCGCACAGGTAAGTCCGGTAGATCTCGCCATTCGCGAACAATTCAGAAATCAAAGTAACCAAAATCCGAGAATCTTCTATCTGGATATTGAAACTCGAGTAGGTACCGTAATGAAAGGTTTCCCGAGTCCCGATAAAGCTTTAGAACCAGTAAGTTTGATTCAGTTTTTGGATAACAAAACCCAAATTGTTCACTTGATTGGAGATAAGGAATTCTATTATGAAGATTGGTATAAGAAACAACCGGATCATTTAGGTAAAGAAATTCAATATCATAAATGTAATAATGAAATTGAAATGTTTAACAAATATTTCGAGTTTGTTGAGAATCTACAGCCTGCTGTAGTTTTCGCGTGGAACGGCGAGGGCTTCGACTTCCCGTATTTGTTCAATCGCTGTAAGCGAATTGGTTTGGATGTTTCAAAATTCTCTCCATTCTGGAGAAAATTCGGGGAAAATACCGGTGAACAAAAAGGATATGTCCAAGGAAGATCTCAACTCTTCGCGGACCGATATGCGTTCGATCTTACGGTCGGTGGATGCGCCCACATTGATATTAAGCGATTATATCAAAAGATTGTATTGGCCCCGAGAACTTCATACTCATTGAATGCCATTGCTGAAGTGGAAGTAAAAGCTCGTAAAATTGATCACAGTGAATTCAAAACTTTCGATGATTTCTATCTTGGTAATTATCAAAAACCAGAAAATCCGACAGAAGATCAAACAAAAACATTATGTTATTTGATGACGGAAGCCGGTAAACCGGAAGAGGAAATTAAGAAAGCTGGTCATGGGCAATTCGTTTACTACGGCGTCATCGATGTAGTCTTATTACAAGAAATTGATAAGAAATGCGGCTTATCCGCGTTGATGGGCGATGTTTCGAATCGAATGAATTCGCAATATAACAGTATTCTCGGTACTACTAAAATCTGGGCTAACTATATTCGCAATGTTCTGTTTGACGCTGGTTGGATTATCGACCCGGAAACTATTTTAGCTCGCGGGGCAGATTTAGAGAAATCGATTCTCGGTGGATTCGTGCGAGATCCGGTTACCGGAAAACACGAATGGGTATTGTCCGCCGACGTTAACTCGATGTATCCAATTCTCGCGATCGCGGGATCTGGGATGTCCCCGAATAACTTTATGTTTGCGTGGGAATTGAGTAATGAAGGATCAGAGGGGGAATTGAAACGTTTGGTGTTTGAACATCTTCATGTAGGGGACAAGGACAAAGAACAAAACGAACAAAACTTGTTGAACTTAATTAAGAATCCGGAATTGAAAGCCAAGTTGATTAGATTATTGAAAGAAACAAACTTAACAATGGCTCCGAACGGGGTGTTCTTTAGAAAGGATAAACCAGGTTTCCTTCCGGAATTGGTTAAGAGTATCTACAAGGAACGTAAAGTAGTGAAGAAAGCGATGTTTAAAAAGGAACAACGAGCCATCAAACTTCAAGAGATTTTACATCATAGGTAGCACAGTTAAGATAGATAAGATCTCCAAGAGCTCGCAAATCTCCGTGATCTACACGAAAGTGTAAACCGCGGGATTTTTTTTATTTTAGAGTCGAAGAGTTTCGGTAACCAAAACTTTGAAGGTTCAAAAAAAAATTTAAATATTGAAATTAAGTAAATTTGTTATAATAAACACTAATTATGAACACTATTTTAACACAAGAAGAAATCGAATACTTCAAAAATAATCAACACTTGATTACCCAAGAGCTTTTGGATACGCTAAGAGCTCAAGGTAAGGATGGGAAGCGCGTCGCGCTAGAAATCCTGGACTTGGAAAAGAACGAGCGCATGTTCTACTTGGATGCTTTCGGATCTCCAATTAGCTTCGACGGTAATAAAGGTCTTAAGAAACAAGCGACTACATTAAAACTCTCAGATATCCACGTAAGTGAATTTGAGAGATGCACTAACGATTTCGAATATTTCCGTGAAAACTACATTCAAATTAAGACTCCAAAAGGTATCGATTTCCCGGATATGCGGGATTACCAAACTAGATTCATCCACAAAATGTTAGACGATGATAAGGAAGAAGTGGTAGGGCTTTTAGGTCGTCAATGCGTCGCTGGAGAAACCATAGTCGATATGGAAGATCGAAATCGCTCGTTACGAGAATTATTCGAGAATCCGGAAGATTAAATATTTTTGATTAATCAAACACTTATAAGGAAAAATAAATGCATATTACATTAGATGAATTTAACCAAGCAGCTCAACCAGCGATCCTCGGAGCAGAGAAATATACCGAGGAAATGAACGAAAGCCTCGGCACCGCCAAAGCTGGTTCTAGTGAACCGAATTGGGTTAAAATGATTAAAGCGGAAGCTCGTCGCGCCCGCGATATTTCTCCAAAATCCTTAGTGGTCCCAATCAAAGGGGATGGTCCGAGCGAAGCATACAGTGATATCGTAGGCACCAACAAAAAAGGCACCCCAAGCTTCATCTACCTAAACACTAATGGTCGTGCCACTTACATCCACGTGGATGCTTATGGGGCGCTTAACGCAAATACCCCGGTAGCGTGGTTTAGTAACGTCGTAGACGAACAAGGCGCAGAAGGCCCAGTAGAAGCTAAATTTGATTTGGATCGTGGTCGCCCTAAATTTAAAGATGGTCGCTTCCACCAGGTTCTTGGCCGTTTGGATTATTCTCGCGGTTACGCGGGTATCGTGGTTTTAGCTGATCCAGATAGATCTTAAACTCATAATCACTAAAAAGACCTACAATTGCTACACTCGAGTGTGTCCGGTGTATCAAGTGTGGGTTTTTTATTAAATAAGTTAATTATAATCCACCGTATCAAAATAAATGTCTAGTATTATTCAAAACAAGTTTCACGAAATTCTCGGGGATGCTGCGCGTACTACAAAATTTACGTTTGTGCTTCCTCCGATTTCTGGTAACCCGGAATTAATGAATCATCTTGTATACTCGGTTAAGGCGCTGACTTTACCGACGATGGAGCATACCCCTTTTGAATTTAAGCATAAAGGTCAAACTATTCCGATTCGCGGGCAAACCAAATTCTCGCAAAGCTTTACGGTAACGTTATATTTGAGCGAAACTCATATCTTAAAAAGATTTTTCGAGGAATGGATGTCCTGTATCGAGCAAAGACATTTCTTTTACAACCCTAGAAAAGAGGCCAGAAACCAGAGACTCGTAGCAGGACTAGGAAATGAAATGCCCCAGTATATGACCTGGTATAATACTACCGCGTATATCGAGCAATGGGACTTCGACGGAATGAAACCCACCGCGGTCTACGAAATTCATAATGTTTACCCGATCCGGGTAGAAGCCCCTAGCTATTCGTATGATTCGGTTGGTCAAATTGCGGAGTTTACGGTAACTTTTGCGTGTTCGCACTATAAACTCTACTCGAAGGCGTTAAAATCCGGGCAAATTCAAAATCAATTGTTCCATACTACCAATCGATGGGCTATTATGGGTCAACAAGCGGAACGCGGTAAAGATTATGTTCGTTATGATGGTGAGTACTGGTGGGATGAGGAAAGATATCGCGTGTTTAATAGTTTCCTAAGTTCTGGTGACACTACATTAGATCAGACGGCCGAGAGGGGTCAGGAAATTTATTGGAGGCCGGGAGAATTGGCGCGCTGGGATAACCTACACAACAGATGGCGGGAGATAAATGAAGGCGTCAACCGTAATCCTAACTATGATAAGAAATTGAAAGATTTTGACTATGATCAACTGGAAGATAAAAGACCAGATATGGGCACCATCCTCCAAAAGTCTTACAAACAAATCCCTGGAGACTTTGGTTATAATGGGGATACCAGTTCAAGTTCATAACCTTTAAAATCTCAAATCTAAAAATCTTCAAGATCAACACCAACGGTGTAAGTTTTGAAGATTTTTTTGAAGCGTGGGAGTTTAGTTGAACAAAACTCTAGTAGTTGATTTTAATTTTTAGTTATATTATAATACATTCAAATCTTAAATTGTAGGAGCACTAATAATGGAAAATTTAGACAATTATAAAGATGTTTACGATATCATCGAAATGGATATCGGACCGCGATATCCAAAAACAGCGAAAGTTTTAAAATTCTTCTTAATGCCTTTGATCATTGCGATCACCTCAATGATATCGGGTATAGTAGCTAGCCTAATCGTCCGATCCTTTACCGATTATCGACCGGTTCACCTGGCTGGTTTGATTTTCTGTTTTACTGTTATTACTTTGACGATGTATGGAGCGTTACACGCTATTCGCGCTTATCAACTTTACAGCCCAAACGGAATTTTAAATGATCCGAAATATACCGTAGTGGTAGCAAAACATAAAGATTGGTTACTTAAAGTAAGCACTGGCCGACTCGCATTACATGTAATGGTTGATGCTATAATCGTAGCGATTGTTTTCCTAGCGTTTGATTTTGATCTTAAAGTGCAAATTGGATCTTGGGTTTCGGCAATTGATTCGCGAGCTTTCGCGATCGCGACGTTGGGGATTTATGGCTGGGCTTCTTGGAGCGCGCTTGGCGAAGCTATCAAAAGCTGGATTAAATGTCGCGAACATATTTTCAATCGCTTTGGTGTTTAATCGGGAGCTTAAGGGGAATCGTATGAACAAAATTTACTTACCAGCTAATAAAATGAACGACCTACCTACGATCATCAAAGAATCTTGGGAGCTCAAAGTTCGTTTAAATCAGTTAAGTTTGGATGAGCGCAAAATCATCATACTATCCGGAGATCACGGGGTCGGCAAAGATGTTTGGGCTAAATTAATGAAGACTAAAAACCCGGAAATTGAAATTATCCGCTTCGCAGATCCTCTTCGAAAAGCGTTTGATGATGCTGGGATTCCAGGTCATGCCATCGATTCGCTAAAGCGAACTAGCTATAAATTTCCAAGTTGTATAGTAGACGGTTATCAATTAGATGGTATGACGATGCGCGAGGCGCTAGTTCACGTAGCAGAATCAAACAAAGTTAAATTTGGTCAAGATTATTACGCTAAACAAGCTATCGAAAAAGCTCAGCTTGCGCTGCAACATTCAAAATTGATCGTGTTTACTGATATGAGATTCCTGGTAGAAAACGAAGCTATACAAAATTTCGCGAAAGCGAATGCTTTGTATATTGAGAGAATCAACATCCCAGAAGGTTTGCCAAAGATTGAAGTATTGAAGGATTAATAAAAATGGACAACAAGCAAGATACGTTAGAACTTTTGATGAAAGTTGGTCCTTATATGCAGAATGATCCTCGATATATTTTCGATCAACCGGAGTATCATATGGGCAAAGAGCTCAGAGAATTTGCCAAAGCGAAGAGTAAAGAGTTCCGGAAAGACCGGGCGGATCGCAAAGATTCAAATTCTACACTATAGTGTAAGATTTGAAGATGATTAGATATTAAAATAATTTTTATTAAAGGTAATATTATATGGAAAATACAGTATTAGATCTATTGAACCAAGCAGAGCGTAAGATAGATGAGCTATCCGAATTGCGCAAAGCTCTTTACGATAACGCTAAAGCGTAAGATATGTTAAACTGTAGCGGTAATTTAATAAAAGAAAACATCCAAATAACCAAAGAGCTTCTAGATTTTTGTCTAGAAGCCGGATATTTTATTGACCTTAAATCGGGTGATTATTCTAAAGAGTGTTCTCCGATGAAACGAAACGATCCTTATAATAGAGATCTTGTGCTGCCAATTTGGGAAATGTACACCGAAGGTGTAATGTTTCCGGGTAAGTATTACAAGATCTTTAAGTTTAGATTGACACAATTTCTTACCCAAGCGTTCAAATATTGTGGCTTCAAAACTTTAACGCGCAAAGAATTGCTTGCTTTGTATAGAGAAGATATCAACAACTTGGCTAAAGCCACATGCCTCGTGAATCACGGGGTGGATAACCCATCCAAAAGCAAAGAGCTTATGAAAGAAGCTCACCTCAAAATTAGAGAAACCTTCAAAACTGGGGTACCCCAAGCCAAACGCCGCGAGACGTATAAACACAACCATCCCGATTCTAGGCAAACCCATATCCAAATTCAAAAATCAAGATATGATAGTGATCGTTACGAGAAGCTAGTAGTCTACGAGGACGCGTTACGCGAGGATCCGGATAACGAAGAGCTTAAGAATGAAGTTCGCGAGTTTTTGTATGAGAACTACAGCATTTATCAAGCTAGGGCAAATGCAAAGCGTTTAAATGTATACCAACGGCATGTTTCTTCTTATGAAATCAAAATTCAACAAATTCTTGATAAACACAATATCAAATACAAATCGCATTTTAGAAATAAGAAGTTTCTAAATGAATCGGGAAATATGTTCGAATTGGATTTCAAATTATTAGACTATAATATTGCCATCGAAGTGGATGGATTATACTTTCATTCAACTAGATTTAAAGATCCGGAATATCATGTAGATAAGAGATTGAGATGTGCGGGGAATGGTGTTCACCTATTAAGCTTTACGAGTAAGGAAATTGACGAAGATTTAGATTTAGTAGAATTCAAAATTTTAGAAGCCATCAATAATCCGCTAGAAGCGGAATTCTTGAATAATCTAAAGCGTGAAGATCTACACGTAGATGTGATTGAGTTGGAGGATGGTTATTGTTATTATGATTCCGGCACAATTATAAATAAACAATAAACATTAAGGAATTTTGACAATGGGTAAAATTTTAGAATTAAAGCAAGCTCTTGGTCCGGGAGCTCGTGCGAATAAGTACAGATTACACTTTAACATCCCTAATGCTGTGCCGAAAACTGCAGATATCCAGACGTTCGATACTTTAGCCATAGCCTCTAGCTTTCCAAGCAAATCTATCGGGATGATAGAGACTTTTAACCAGGGGCGTAAGTTGGTTCTACCCGGTGATACGGCATTTCCTAACACATGGACTGTAGAGTTTTATAACACGGAAGAGCACAACTTGCGAAGAGCGTTGCTTGAATGGCTTCGTTCAATGGACCACTTCGATGACAACATGCACTCTGGGATGCCTATCGAAGTCATGACAGATATGGCTGTAAGCCAATTAGACAGCGCTATGAACGAAACCGTACGCTATACGTTCCACGGCGTCTTCCCTCAAGATATTGCAGAAGTATCGCTAGGCGATGATCAGCAAGATACGATTACTCGTACGACTGTAACGTTTGCGTACACTTCATGGGTTGTAGGCGATGCGGATTTAGATAAGCCCCTTCAATATAATACTCGTACGGGTAACTTCATCGCGTAACGCGAATCACCCGATATCAACAAAAACTCCCATTTATACACTCAAGTGTAAATTTGGGAGTTTTGTTTTATTAAATCGATTAAATATTAATGTAATTCAAACATCAAATTCTCGGTAACCGAAACTCCAACAATGGCTCAAAAACTCGACACCTTTAAAGGCAAAATCACTTCGAAAAGCTCCCCGAAAGAGATTAACAAAACTCTTACGGAGCTTCAAGCGTACTTGGAAAAGTACGAAGAAAAGGATGCGGCTAAAGTAGTCGATGAGCTCAAATCTGGAAGTTCGAAAGGTTCTCACCAAGATAAAATCCTGTCAAAACAATTCATCAAACTTTATGCTCGCAGAACCGATACTTTAGAGCGTATCGCTAAATCTATCAAGCGCATGCAAGAAGATTTAATCGATGAGCAAGATACCAGCATTAAGAAACGCGGAATTGTAGGTAAGGCGAAATCCAAATTAGTTGGAGGTTTGCAAGCTACTAAAAATGCAATCTCTACCGTCAAAGACAAAGCCAAATCTGGTTTTGATATGTTGCAAGGTTTGATGAGCAATATGTTAAACCTTAAAAATCTATTACCTATGATCTTAGGTGGAATTACCTCTATGATTTCCGGAGTAGTTGGGGGATTAGTTTCTAAAGTAATAGGGAAAGTTCTCAAAGTAGTAGGTTGGATTGGTAAACTTCCATTCAAAATTGCCGGTTGGTTGATTAAGAAAGTAGCCAAAGTTGGTGTTGCTGTAGGTAAGATGGCTTTCAAAGCGGTCAAATTTATCGGTGGTATGATCTTCAAAGTAGGTTCTAAGATTGCGAAATTCGCTCTGAAAGGTCTTGCAAAACTTGGAGATATGCTAGGAGATGCGTGGCGCAAAATCAAAGCAAAAGTCAAATCGGTAGTCAAACCAAAATCTTCGGTTAGCGACCCTAAAGCCAAAGCCGAAGCTAAAACCAAAACAGGTAAGCAAGCCTCTAACAATACCAAATCACAAGTTCAAAAAGCTGCGAAATCTAAAGGTAACGAGAAAGGTTGGTTACAAAAAGGTAAGGAAGCGATTGAAAGTGTTAAAAAGAAAATCATTCCTTCGTTAGAGAAAACCGGTTCTAAAGGTATCGCGAAAGCTGTAAGTGGTGCGTTAGGTAAAGTAGCTAGTAGAGCATTCCCAATTATTGGTTGGGGTTTGTTGGCTTATGATGCTTATAGTGCCGCGAAAAAATCAGATAGTTTGACCAGCTTCGGGGTTAACTTATTGGATGAAGCTTCCGGTGGATTGATTAGTTTAGCATTAGGCAACACGGATGGCAAGAGCGCTGGCCAATATATCGAATCATTGATTGAAGGTGGGATCAGCACGGATTCCAACGCAAACAATACTTCGAATTCTTCTAGTTATTCCGCGACCGCGGCGGTTGGAGCTAGCTCTGTAGCTGGTGGGGTGTTAAATTCTCCGTTGATGTCGATGACTAACGGTGCGTTAACTTCGAAAGACACTTCGGGAGTTTCTGTTGGTCAAGTTCAAATGTTAGATAACAACGGTAAACCGTTAAGCCCTGAGTATGATAGATTCTATAATGAATATCATAATCATAAAAGTTTTAGTTACTACAATGACAAAATTATGCGTGGAGAAATGACGGTACAAGAAGCGATCAACGCTTTAGGATCTCCAGTTTCTCCAATGGTAAATTCTAGCACAACTATTGTTAACCGAAAATCCGAAGAATTGCGAATTGTCAAAGAATCCGCCGTAGCGGAAGCGGTGAAGATTTCGTCTATGATGGATAAAACGGTAATTTCTGGAGTTTCCGGAATGGTATCTGGTGTAGCTCAATCTGTAACTGAGGTTAATATGAATGTTGGTGATATGGATCCTAACCGAGCTATTACGTTGAACGGTAATAAAGCCTCTGGTGGTTACCAAGGCTAATGAAATTAGCCGTACTCGCAAGGCTAGTGGGAGCAAATATGAATTTTAATTCAACTAATTCGATGGATAATATTAATAACAACTTTAATACATTAAATTCTCGCGTAAACGCGAATACTTTGGATAATGCGAATTTGTATAAACCACAAATCCCTCAAAGTTGTTTAACGGTTCGAGATATTCGAATTCTGAGCGATCGCTCCATTTTCGAAGAGTACGATGCAAGACGAAAAACTTACCAATTCAACAAAGATTTTATCAACGATCAAGATTCTATCGCTGGGCCTAGCATTGTGCACAATATGATCAAAAATGTATTGTGTACTCAACTAGGATCTTTGAGACATGCTCCCGATTTCGGAGTGAATTTGACTTCGTTCATCTTTGAACAATTGGATTGGGTGACGATTGTGGCTATCAGAAATCACATCGCTAATCAATTAGATGTCAATCTTCCACCAGCGGTGGAAATTGAAAATATTGATATCAAAGCAAACCAAGATGGTCAAGCAAATGCTATTGATATCGATATTACATATAACTATAGATTAGACGAAGAAGGTCGTTTAGAACAATCCCCGTATTTTGAAGAGAATTCACCAGATGGACCTGGGAAAGATTTGTATACTAAACGAACTACATTTACATTAGGGGTTGAAGGATTTACCGGTTTTGGTTACCCAAATAATACCCAATTTAGACGCGCGAGATGACTTTAAGGAGAATTAGATGGGATTAGCCCCGACACCAGCACCAGGATTGGGTGCAGTAGCTGGATCTGTAGCAAGTACCGCCGTTAATCCTACTGGCGGAGCGGGTGGCGTCGCAGCAACCGCAGCGGCAGCCGCTATCAACATTCAAAAGATTACCGGACAAAAAGGTGAAGAAGGTGAAGATGTAACGATCGCAGTCGACCCGGTTAAAGATATCTTGGTATTCCCACATCAAAATAACCGAACTTATCGTTCTGGTTACGTGATGTTGATGGCTTTTGCGAATG
>CAUTXE010000005.1:0-24078 GCA_963542185.1 uncultured Candidatus Saccharibacteria bacterium
ATTACAGCGCTCGGCAATTTTGCGAGAGTTTTTGATAGCGTCAGGATAATCTTTACCCCAACGATCAATAATTTCTTGTGGGGGAATGACGTGAAGTTGAAAATCCTTCAAAGTCATACGGTTCTGGTCGGAAAGATTGGCCGCTGTACCGATACAGAGGAGAATTTCATGAGCATCCTGGTCTTCGTGTTTCAAATAGTGGCCATCACAGGTAACCACGAGTGGAAGACCAGTTTCTTTGGCAATTTGTTGTAAACCTTGATTGATGCGATCTTGAACTTCCCAGTGAGTGGGAGATTCGGGATGACCGTGATCTTGCATCTCGAGATAGAAGCGGTCTTTATAGACTTCTTTATACCAATCAACTAATTTTCTGGCGCCATCCATGTCGCCATTTTTTAGTCGCACCGAAATTTCCGAGCTAGCACAGCCCGAGAGACAAATAATTCCCTCGTTATATTTTTCCATGATTTCATGATCGATACGAGGTTTGTAATATTTACCGTTAATTTCTGCTTCGGTGGCGAGACGACAGAGGTTTTCAAACCCCTGATCATTCATAGCGAGCAAGGTGATGTGATAACGCACCTTATCATGTGCGGGATCCTTATCGGTGCGATTTCTAGCCGCCACATAGGCCTCGAGACCGAGAATCGGCTTAATGCCTGCCGATTGACCCTCCTTATAAAGCTCAATCAAGCTGGACATGGTGCCGTGGTCAGTAACAGCCACGGCTTGCATACCGGTTTCTTTGACATACCTAATAAGATCTGGAACCTTCGTCAGACCATCAAGTAGTGAGTAATGCGTATGGTTATGCAGATGCACAAAATCCGCCGGAGACAAGATGTGCTCCGGTGAATCAATTTCTTCGCAAAACTTCAAAAAATCGTCGTTATTTGCCTCGGTAGATGGAGAGGCCTCTGCGGGCGCCGACATTTACTCCTCAGTATCGTCGGTTAATTCTTCAGAAACTGCATCTTCGATAGGTTCTACAACATCGTCTTCAATCTCAGCAGCCTTCTTTGCAAATTTTTGCTTAAATTTTCCAAAATTAGTTTTCTGTTCGTGATAAATCTTGCCTAGATTCTCTTTTTGATCGCGGTAGATTTTGCCACCTTTGGCTTTGATTTCAGCACGAGTTTCTTTGCCAGACTTTGGAGCAGAAAGAACCCCAGCAATCGCACCAAGAGCCATACCAAATATAGCACCGAGAACAAAATGACCAGTAGATTTTTTCATATTCCTCCTTTTTGTTAATATATTTATATTATATTACTTTGTAGATTTTTTTGCAGTAGTCTTTTTTGTGGAAGTACGAGGCTTAGATGGATTAATAAAACTCATCAGCTTCTTGGTCAAAATATCTTTCACTAAGCTTTTCGCGAGAGGCCCGACCGAGGTCATATCCTTAATGTTATCTGCCACATCATCGGCTTTTTCGGCGATAGATTGACCAGTTTGCACCATGATTTCAATCTCAGAGAGTAGGTGAATGAATTTAACCAAGAAAATAATACCGACCACCAGAAAGACTAACAAAGTCATTGATAAAATCGCTACTAAAATCCATTCTGCTGTATTCATATAAACCTTTCTGGTAACTATTTTAGCATAAGTTCGATGAAATAAAAATATAACTGGAACTGCCAGTTATATTTTCTTAGCCAAGCGGATTACGGGTTATGCTGTGATCTTCACGGATGGCATTTTACTTTGTATTGAAATTTAGATTTCGCGGATAAACTTCTTGATATCTTCGCCAAAATCTTCATACATGAAGTCATAGGCAAGCGAAGCAAGTGCATAGTTCTTTGGATCACCAGTGGTCATCCAGCGACCTTTAGTTTTTTCGACATAAACATTGCCAGTTTCGGCCATCTTAGTAATCGCATCGACGGTCCAGAGTTCGTTGTCGAGACCAATATTCTTTGGATCAAGATGTTCGAAAACTTCTGGGGTCAAGAGATAGCGACCATAGGAGGTGAGATTAGATGGAGCCTGTTCAATAGCTGGTTTTTCGATAATATTGTCGAGAGTTTGAAGTTCTGCGTCACGAAGCTTGATGATGCCATACTTATTTAAGACTTCGCGTGGCATTTCTTGAGAAATAATGATTGCCTTAGCATCTTCATGCTTCTTGTATGATTCGATTAAGGTCTTAATGTCGGAATTACCGAAAACTACATCGTCAGAATAAGCTACGACAAAAGCCTCATCATCACGAATGTAAGGACGCGCGGAAGCGATTGGCGAACCATTACCATATGGATAGCTTTGATCTTGTTCGATCACGGTAATTTTTGGAAAATCCAATACGTGCTGCACTGGTGCGTAACGATCAAGTTTGCCCTGAGAAGCAAGCTGCTTGCGGATACGGTTAACCGAGTTATTGAAATAATCTTCGTAAATCCCCTTACCTTCTGGAGTAGCGACGATGATAATTTCCTTAATGCCGGCATCCACGCATTCTTCAACTACGAGTTGCATAATTGGGCGATTGCCAAGTGGGAGCATGGCCTTAGGTACGGTTTTAGTAATTGGTAGATAGCGGCTAGCAAAGCCAGCGTCAGTAATAACTGCCTTGGTAGGTAACTTATATTTCATAATTTCTCCTTGAGTCTTTATTATACAAGATTGACGCGTAATAGTCAAAGATTACAGGGGTGAATAAACTTGTTAAATAAAAAATAGGGCTTGTGGCCCTATTTAGGATGAGTTCTATTTTTTAGAAATTTTCTTGGCAGTTGGTTTTTGAGTTTTCTTAGTAGCGGTTTTTTTAACTGACTTATGTGCAGTTTTTTCACCAAGATTTTTTGACTTATAAGCACGATCTGGTTTTACAGAAAGTTCCTTAATGGCGGCAATTTTCTTAGCATTCTTGATAGATTTAGCGCGATTTTCTTCACGTTTTTCACGAAGCTCAGTTTCGTATTCGTGTTTTTGTTCTTTATTGTGGATAGCATAAATCAGATTAGAGATACCGAAAATCATCATGTAGGAGCCAAAATATTTAATAAATGGCAGATTACCGAGATGACCAGCGTTGACAACGACAATACCGATAATACAACCGGAAATACCAGTGAGCACCCAAATAAAGCGGTCGGTCAAATCATCCACGGAACCGAGACCAATGAAAATCTCAAGAATACCACGGGTGATGGTGTATAGACCGATAATGGCGAGATGCCAAATGGCGTTCTGATCCTTCGCAAAGAGCATAGTGAAAGCCGTGGCGATTTCTAGTACGGCCATGAGAAGTGAAAGACCCCAGGTTTCCTTCAAGTGGGTACGAGTAAGGAGGTTCAACATCTCGATAATACCGAGACCGAGTAAGACCGTACCAGCAATCACAATAATTGCCTCGAGACTATTAAGGTTAGTAAAGAGGGCGTACCAGCCGAAAAGAAGTGCCAACACACCCTGCAATGCGAAGATTAGCCAGTGGCTATCAATGTATTTTCGCTTGATTGACATATAATTTTCCTTGTTAATTCTTATGCTTATTTTAGCATAAAAAAGAAAATAAAGCTGAGTTTACTGAAATATCACAAAAAACCTCGAATTCGTTTTATAAATTCGAGGCGTGTTTAATCAACCTTAAAAATTTAGACGTGGCGTACTTTGCGACGCAGGGTTTCGATTGGTAAGGTTTTAGTGTAGTAGGAAAATTTATCTAGTACGAGATCTCTAGCTTCGAGATATTTCAATTCTTCTACACCAAATCCACGCTTAAAAACAGATACGCCATAAAAGCGATGCTTGGTATCGTTTTCATCGACAATACCCCAGAAGTTATAACGCTTAATGCCGCGCTTTCTGGCGTCGCGCATGGCTTCCATATGAAGGAGTGGGGCGCCGGAATACTTAGTGCCGAGTTCTGATGATACGCCGTAATGATAAGAGGCTTCATTGCCGTAGAAAATCATGAAGTTTTCCGCAAGGATTTCACCATTGAGCTTGGCGATATAAAGTACCGCCTCGTCATTTTTGGCAAATGCAGCAAACTGTTTAGTGAGAAAATCTTCGGAAAAGGCATAAAAATCATGGCGTTTAGCGGTTTGCAATTCAATTTGATAAAAATCATGAATCGCTTTCGGGTCGGAAGTTTTCTCGATGATGATTTGATTTTTCTCCGCTTTACGTAATGCACGGCGCAGACGCTGACGCATATTTTTTAAGATTTCTTCTTCAGAGTTTTCTAGATTAAGCACACCAGCGAATTCGACTGAAAGATACATCGGAGCCTTACGGAAGCCGAGTTGCTGAAAAATCTTCGCGTTCTCTGGGGTATTCTCGAGTTGTGGGCGTACACGGACGAAAGTACATTTTAATTTTTTCGCTTGTAATTTCATGTCGTCGAAAATCAGTTTTTTAACTTCTTGGTTGGTCCAATCAAAAATCGGTCCACCAGCTACGGCAAGATGACGCCCACGCTTGGCTGGTTCAACTTCGCCGGCATAAACTCCGACGAGCTGACCATTCTCGTCATAAATACCACGACGCACTATATCAAAACCACGAGAACGATAGAATTCATAAAAATCCCAGGATTGCAAAAAGTTAGCATCCGGATGCGCGGTGACAAATTCATCCCACTCAGATTGTTTTTCGACGGTTTTGACGGTGTATTTCATAGTTTCCTTTTTAATTTATAGATGACGTTTTTTGCGACGAGCGTCTTCGACGAGTCGAATCAGACCGTAGTGAAGTTTTTTGACTGGAAGGTCATGAGCATGCAAATAATCAAATTTTTCACCGCCAAAGCCAGTCTTGAAAGTGGTGACCCCGGCAAATTTATGATTCTTTTGGCCGGCTGGTGCAATACCCCAGAGGTTATAGCGAAGTTTTCCTTGTTTTTTAAGATCCTTCATTACATACCATTGTAAGGCATAGGCGCCTGGGAATTTGTAATTTAGTTCGGTGGAGGCTGCCTCAAAGTAGTCACCTTCTAAGGCATCAGTTAAGACTAAGCCGTAAGCTACTGGTTTACCATCGAGGGTGGCGCGGTAAATCTGAAGATCAGAGCCGAAAGCCTTGGCATAAGCATTGAGATCCTTGCGACGTGGCGGAATAAAGCCTTGACGTTTGGCAGTTTCAGCCTGAATCTGGTGAAATTCACGGAGAATTTCAGGTGTATTGGATTTTTCAACCTTGAAATTTAGTTTCTCTGAACGACGCACCTCATAACGAGTTTGACGACGCATGTTTTTCAAAAGATCCTCTTCAGACTGGGTGAGATCAACGAAAATAGTATTTTCGGCATGAAGAAAATAGGAGGCAGAAAGCGACGGAAGCGACTCGATAAGTGCACGATTTTCTGGGGTCTCCTCGAGATTTGGACGAAAACGCACGAAGACACAATTATTTTGCTTGGCATAGCGGTAAATTTCAGCCATAGCCAGTTCCAATTCATTACGATTAGTATAATCTAGAATTGGTCCGCACGGAATCTCGAGAAAACGACCACGCTTTGCATCTTTAATAATGGCCAGACAATAAGATTTTTCACTAAACATCAAGAAGATAGGTTTATGGCCGATGGATTTATTGACTTCATACCACTGTTTGGACTGCAAGAAATTAGTGTGAGAGGCGGCGTGGCGAAGCGTATCGATGTGTTCTATTTCGACTTCAGAAAGAGACTTCTTGGTCGAAAATGGTACGATTTTTTCACCTTGAGAATTTATTTCATATTGATTAATGAGATGCCTAGCTTCAGCAAGCTCGAAAATCGTCAACCAATTCGGCAAATTAATCAGATGCTTGGCGGCAAAAACTGCATTTGGACAAGATTTTTCATTAAAATTAGCTTGGGCATAGTATCTCTCTGGTGAGACTGGTGAGCTATACCAAATATCATCCATAATGAAGCCTGCGGCCGTGAGTTTTTTCAATAATTCTTCCCGATTTTCCACAAAATAGAATCGACGAAGTGGGGCGCGATGTTTAATTTTCTTAAGATCAGATAAAGCAAGCTTGGCCTGCCAATGGGTGAGGCGAATAGAACTATCTAGCCTGGCATCAGCGGATTTCTGGATTTGATGAGTCTTCAATAAAAACGCGGTATAGAGGCGACCAAAATTAAGGCGACCAAGCTGCAAATGGAATAAAGCACGGGTAATGGCGCCAAAAAGCGGATATAGACGAGTACGAAAACGATCAGCAAAGCTTGGCAGATTAGTTGGAATAGTGAAGGATTTTTTTCGCTTATCAGTTTTACGGAGGAATAATAATCCACCAGAAATTAGATCGAGAGATTTCCCCTTACCAAAACTCATGATGACGGCATCCCCCACCGTACCGGCTTCGCGACCATCCGGATAATCCATCCCGACACAGTGCGCAAGATCCTCGATTAGTGCGAGGTTATATTTTTTTGCGACAGATTCAATATTTACCATATCACAGGGATAAGCCAAATTATTCTGTACGATCACAGCCTTAATCTCCGGATTTTTCGCGCAGGCTTTTTCGAGAATTTTTGCATCAAAATGTAGATTTTCGAGATTCACATCAAGGTAAACCGGCTCACAGCCAGCACTACGTACGGCCTCCACTACCGCGAAGCAAGTCAAAGCTGTAATCGCAACCTTATCGCCTGGTTTAGTGAAATATTTAATAGCCTCAGAAAGTGCGGTACGCCCTGAACCATAAAGTGCAACATTTTCTGCTTCAACTTGATAACGTTCAGTAATATACGATTTCAATTTTTCAGAATCTTTTTTGAAGCCAAAGGTAAATAATTGTCTGAGGGTTTTCTTCAAACCAAATTGGCTAGCGTGCGCGATAAATTTCATTAAGCAAGCACCTCATTAATGGCCTTAGCGAGACCTTTTGGATCATCGATATACGGAGCGTGACGCCATTTTTCGGAAGAGTAAAAAGTACTATTTTTGATTAGTTCGTGAAGTTTCTTACCTTGACGAAGCGGCGTAATTTGATCATTTTCACCCCAAAGAATCGAAGTTTTAACCTTGACACGAGATGGGTCGAGGTCCTTGTCGGATTCGTGCATATTAGCCAGAGTCTTCTTCATATTTTCAGGTGCATGAGCATAATCAGAGGCGCCGATAATTTTATGAAAAACCTTACGTAGTATTGGAATACGTTTAAGAATACCAAAAATTTTACTTAAAACATGTAGGATATTACGCTTGAATGATTTTTCATAAACACCAGCGCTATTTAGAAGAATTAAGTGATCGAGTTTCTTAGGATGCTTAACGGCGAGATTCATCAAAATGCGTCCGCCATTACTATGCCCGAGTACGACAGCCTGATCTGGCAATTCACGCTTGGCCCAACGTACATAGTCGTTAATCGTCCAAACTTTTTGACTTTGCTCGGTGAGTCCTGGAACGTGAAGCATTTTAACCTCGACACCATATTTGTCTCGTAAAATTTCAATGGTTTTTCCCCAAGGCTCCACGGTGTAAGTCCAACCATGAATAATGTATAAAGTTTTCATTAGTTAAGTCCCCTTTTTTCACGACGCTTCTCTGCAGCCTTTTCGCGGCGCGGTAGACGTTCGGCGTCTTTTGAATTTAATAATAATTTTTCGATAATCCATTCGAGATATTGACTACCCTTAAAGAGAATAGTTTCGCCATTTACGGCATTTTGTTGAATGAATTCGAGAGCTTTTTTCGGGTCATCGAAGGTATCAACCTTGATTCCCTGCTTCTTGAGAATTGGGTAGGTATATTCACGGGTACGCCGACCGATTAAAATTACTTGTTCGGGGTTAGACGCAATAATTGCATCGGCAAGTTTTTCATGTTCATGTTGCTCGATACTACCCTGCTCCACCATATCCCCGATTACCAACCATTTATGTTGGGTACGCATTGAGCGGTACATCTTAAGGATCGATTCCATGGAGATCAAATGAGCATTATAGCTACTATCGATAATTTTTAGATTATTAATTCCTTTCAGGAAAGTATTACGTCCAGGAGCTTCACGCATATCAGAAAAGTCACTCGGGATTTGGATGTGAAGATACTCACAAAGCTTGGATAACATGGATAATTGAATCGCCAAATCTCGTTGCATCGGATTTTTAAAGGTAATAGTGAATTCATTCAGCTTTGGTTGGCTGGAGAAATTCATAACAAACTCAGTCTTATTTGGATAGACAGTATAATTCAATAATTCACTCTTGCTACATTTAATAACTTCAGCCTTAGTCTTGCCTTTGGCAACAATTTTATCAATCGCACGATTCATTAAGTCGACATCCTTATCAATAAGAATCAATTTTTGAGTATGCTCTGGCAAGGTAGCAAATTCATGCGTAATGGCTTTTTCGAGATTTGGGAAGATGCCAGCTTCGACCTGCTTTTCGAATTGCACAGCGTGTGAAAGGCCAAGAGAAACCCAGATCGTGACTTCTGGTTTTAGCCATTTAGCGAGAAATTCTGCCTCGTGCGGACGTTCACCGTCGATTTCGACAATATAAAACTTTTCACGATGGGTGTAAAAAAGCGATTTAAATGGCACACCGATGATTAAGCTAAGCCAGCGCCACTTGCTGCCACGCACACCGTCCATATCAACAATATCAAAGGCTACACCAAAGGCAGAATTAGCATTAAAGGAATAATGTGCCTTGGTTTTCAGGGTGGATTCGACCAAGTTCAGCATGGTAGTCTTACCCACTGAACCGGTAATGGCAATCACCCGAGGCTTCCAGCGTCTAAGCGAGATGTTAGCAAAAAAACGAAAATAATTCGCGGCTAAAAAATAAAATTTCTTTTTAAGTCTCATTACGAGCGTCATATATTTATTTTAGCATATACTGTTAATTTTTTATATTTTGGAAGAAGCGGGCGGCCCGTTCGGTGGTAGGATGGGCCATCACTTGGTGCGGATCACCATCTTCAATAATTTTTCCCTTATCAAGAAAGATAAGGCGGGTGCCAACTTCTCTTGCAAAACTCATTTCATGAGTGACAATCACCATAGTACGGCTGTGATCTTTGGCAAGATCTTTAATGACCTCGAGTACTTCGCCAACCATTTCTGGATCGAGCGCAGAAGTCGGCTCATCGAACAAAATTACCTCTGGATGCATAGCTAAGGCCCTAGCGATGGCGACACGCTGTTTTTGACCACCCGAAAGATTCTTCGGATAATCATAAGCTTTATTCGCTAAACCCACCCGTTTTAGTAACTCCATAGCCTCTTTTTCCGCCTGCTTATTCGAGATATGTAGAACTTTTTTAGGAGCGAGCTTGATGTTTTCTATGATATTAAGATTTTCAAAAAGATTAAAACTTTGAAAAACCATACCAACTTTAGCACGAAGCTTATTAAGATTGGTTTTTGGGTTCGTAATCTCCTGTCCATCGATAAAAATTTGACCCTTATCTGGAACATTTAGCAAGTTTAAGCAGCGCAAGAAAGTGGATTTCCCAGAACCGGAAGAGCCAATCAAAACTACGGTTTCGCCATCTTGGATTTCGAGATCAATACCACGGAGAACTTTTTGATTTTCGAAACTTTTTTCAAGCTTCTTTACGACAATAGACATATTAAGCCAACCTCTTTTCCACTTTTGACATAATTTTAGTAAAGATTAAGGTGATAACCAAATAGATAATTGCGGCGGCGACCAGAGATTCGAAGGCGGTAGCGGTTAAAGAACGAATATCGTCAGCACCACGCATAATATCACCGAGGCCGATCCAACCGACAATAGAAGTTTCCTTAAAGAGCGAAATCCCCTCACCGATAAGGCTTGGTAAGGAATTCTTGAGCGCCTGTGGCATCACTACGTAAAGCTGGGTACGAAATTCCGAAAGACCGAGAGATCTGGCGGCCTCCTTTTGACCATTCGAAACACTTTCGATTCCGCCGCGTATAATTTCTGAAATATAAGCGCCGCTATTAAGTGAAAAAGCCACGGCTGCGACAATGATTTTCGGCATAGCGCGATACTCGGCAAAAATTACGTAATACATAATCAAGAGCTGCACTAGAAGAGGTGTGCCGCGGATAATCGTGACGTAGAGATTAGCGATTTTTTGACAAAATTTAACACTGGAAGTGCGAAGCATTGATATCAAAACACCGAGAAGAAAACCAAAAAAGAGCGCCAAAATAGTTAAGACAATGGTGACTTCAAGTCCGTGCCAAAAATAAATCCAACGACCATTTCCGAATATCACTTCAAAAAATTTCATCTGCTCTCTCCAAAATATTTCCTTAATAAGGCATCGATACGCCCATCCTCTTTCATGTGATTAATCGTTTGATCAATTTTTTCCTTGAGAGTCTGATTAGATTTTTTCATGGCAATTGCATATGACTCGTTGCCAATGGCGGAACCAAGAATTTTTAGGCCCGTGAATGCCACGATATACTGATTAGCTGGTGCGTCATCCAAAATTACCGCATCAACCCGACCAGAAGCCAGCTCCTGTAAAACATTTGGCGCGGCTGGGAACTGAATCACTTTGGCCCCCTTAATTTCGGAAGCCAAGATATCACCGGTGGTGCCGAGTTGAACACCGATTTTCTTACCGATGAGGCCAGATTTATTAAAAATCTTACTATCTTCTGGGACAATAATGCGCTGGGTGGCCTGATAATACGGCTCCGAAAATAGAGCGTTCTTCGCGCGTTCTTCGGTGACCGACATGCCAGCCACGGCAATATCAATGCGACCACCTTCGAGAGCTGGAAGAAGTCCATCAAAAGACATGTCCTCAATTTTAAGTTCGGCACCGAGTTCTTTCGCAATTTCGCGCGCGAGATCCACATCGAAACCAACTACCTGTCCACCTTCTTTATATTCAAAAGGCTTGAAAGTAGCGTTTGTACCCATGACGAGTACCGAGGCATCATGAGATACCACAGTCTCGCGTTTTAAAATATCGAAAAACATCCAGAAAAAAGCCGCAACGCACCCCGTCAGAATGATCAGATTTTTAATAATTCGGACAGGATTACGTTTCGGCTTATGCATAATCTAAGTATAAGTTGTTTGAGACAAGATTTCAAGAATGCAAGCAAAATAAAAATCCAAATGCGAAATTTGGATTTTTAGATATTTTTGGATTTAAAGTTTATATTTTCCGATGAGTTGTGAGTTTTTTTAAATTATAAATATGGTTTTAAGTGTTTTAATTATGGCTTAGCGGTAAAGTAACCTGGCGTGCCGGCGGTATCGATACGGAGCCAAGTCTTGTCGGCGGTAGCTGGGTCGGCTTCATGGGAACCATTGCCACCACGCAGATTAGTACGACCAGCGAAGAGATTCTCAGCTTGTGCGGAAGTATCAACAATGAAATTTGCGGAAGCGTAAATCGTAGTTAAGGCGTCACCAGCTGAACAAGTATCCGTAGTGGTGCCGGTGGCAGCGAGACTGAAGAGATTGTCGAAATTTCGCACATTGGCGGTATTCAACATCGAAAGATCGAGGTTAGCAATTTTACAGGTATTAGCAAAGATACCTGCGATGGTAGTGGCATTTTCTAGGGTAAAATTAGCACCTAGCTTAATTTCGGTAGCGGCTTGAAGATTATTAAAGAGATTAGAGGCATCGGTCACCTTTTTAGTATTGAAATTCGAAAGATCAAGCGATGCGAGTTCAGTCATACCGGAGAACATATTGCGCATATTAGTCACACGAGCTGTATCGAAATTTGCTAGATTCAAGCTTTGGACTTTTTCAGTGCCATCAAACATACTTGCCATATTTACAACATTACTGGTATCAAATTTTGCCAAATCAAGGTCTTGAACGTGAGTAAAATTCTTGAACATGCTAGAAGAATCTGGGGCAAGGAAGATTTTTTCGGTCTCTGCATAATAGTAAACAGTTTTATCGGCTTCCTTATACCAAGCTTTGATGGCATAATCAGAATTTACGTTATCTTGAACCTCGATTGCCTTATCACCGGCAGTAGGAGCGGTGATACTACGACGGAAATGTTCAATCATTTCTTGGCCGTGACCAAAGAAGTTTGAGGAACTACGTTTACCAAGATATGTAATGGCCTTATTAAATACTTCACCCTTATCCATAATGGCTTCTTTTTGATAAGTATTCGCCACTACGGAAACCACAAGCTGGTTAATATAGTCGCCCGGACGTAGATCGTCACCGAGGTTAATGCCGAGATTAAGAATAGTTTTTTGGTTAGTGACTTCTTTTTCAGTATTATTTGCCACAGTGGCTGGGTGACTGAGGCTTGGGATTGGACTGTAGTCGGTAGCGCTAAATAATTTATAACCCCAGGTATTTGCGGTAAAGTTATTCAGCGATTGGTTGCCCGTAATCGACTCAATCTTATCTGGTTTGGCTGGGTCAGAATTATTTAACACGGTATTATCGGTTTTAGAATTAACTACGATCTTATAGCCGGATTTATTTTTCGCGGTAACACCGATATTTAAATTCATTTCCCTTTTAACCGATGGATTATCGAGCAAAAGATCACCATCAACTTGAGTTTTGATATTATCAACATAGGCAGAAAGACTGGACTGATAGAGGGCAGAAGTGTTTTTCGTATTAAGCCAGGCGGCCGCGACCAAAGTCAAGGCAAGGCCCGAGCTAAGCTTCAAAAATTTATGATTCACAATATTTTCCCTAATTCGTTTTATACTACATTTAGTTTAGCATAACTAGAATAGAAGAAAAGTCTTGAAAAATTTGAAAAATGTTATTCTTCGGGGTATTTTTCAGCTTGAAAATCGGCATCAATCATCCAATGACCACGGAGACGAAAAGCTGGAATAGTACCACGAAGAGCTTTATTGGTAGCTGATTGAACACTCATTTGGTTTTGCTTAGCCCAATCCGAAACAGAAATAATTCTCGGTGCAGTAAGGCGAGTGATGCGATGATAGAGTGCCTCGATGAGAAGTCTGGCAAAGAAATCGGATAAACGATCGAGCTTATTAAGATTCGAATATTCTTCTAGGGCTGGATAATATTCTTCATTTTTTGATTTATGAGGGATTAAAATAGGCGGTAGATTAAGTAAGTCTAACTGTTCATTGATCAGAAGCCGACCAATTCGGCCGTTACCATCAATAAACGGATGAATATTTTCAAATTCGGCATGAAAATAGACGATTTTGTCGAGAAAATATTGGTCGTCTGATGCGTTATATTTTTCAACTAAATCTGACATAAAACCGTGGACAAATTGTGGATTCGCGCCAATATGATTCCCCACGCGCACCCACTCCTTATTAGCGCGAAATCGGCCGGCAGCATCATCACGAATATTCTGCATCAAAATATGATGAAGCTGAAGAATCAGCGAAACAGAAATTTCGGTTTCCGGATTATCTAGGAGTAGCTTCATGGCTTTCGCGAGATTGGTAGCCTCAAAAATCTCACGGATCTGATGGTCGGTACGAATTTGATGTCGAATCAGAATATCTTCCGTATCCTCTAAGGTCAAAGTGGAATTTTCGATAGCATTTGAGTTATAGACCATCTCTGGAAGCTCAACAAGACTTAGTTCCCTAATTCCGGAAGCATAGTTTGGCACCAAATCATGATATCGTTCAATCAGAAAATCTAATTTTTGCCGAAGAGAATTATTAATCATGCTCCAATTATAGCAAAAACGTTTAAAATTGTCATTTTCGGTAATTTTAAACGGTTATGGTTTTTGCGTGAAGTAGCCTGGTGCACCAGCGCGATCGATACGAAGCCAAGTCTTATCGGCGGTATCAGGATTTGGCAAGAAGGAGCCTGCTCCACCACGTAGATTTTTACGCCTAGCGAAGATTCTTGCAAAGCCATTATTCGGAACTTTCGATAAATCGAAGTCGCGAGAAACATAGATTCTTTGGAGATTATTACTTTCAACAGTGGAGCCAAAAATACCAGACAACTTCTTGACATTAGAAGTATTAAAGGTGCTCAGATCAAGCTCAGTAGTGCCATTAACATTAAAGAACATCATTTCCATATCGGTAACATTGGAGGTATCGAAGTGTGGTCCAAAAGTTAGATTAGTAAGACTATTAGCACTGTAAAACATCAGACTCATGCTATTCACTCTCGATGTATTAAAGCTAGATAGGTCAAGATTTTGGATTTTGCCGACATATTGAAACATACTTGCCATAGAAGTGACATTAGAGGTGTCGAAACTAGATAAATTCAGATCTTCAAGCTCGAACATATAGCCAAACATATTAGCCATCTGGGTAACCTTAGAAGTATCAAATTGAGAGAGGTCCAATCTGGTTAGCTTACGGTCATTGAAGAACATATTCTGCATGGAAATGACGTTAGAAGTATTAAAATTATGACCTAGGTTAAAATCAGACAAAGCCAACATATTACTAAACATACCAGACATACTAACCGCCGAGCGGGTATCAAACATTGAAACATCCAGTTTTTGAAGGGTAGCACAAGCATTAAACATATTGGCAAACTCAGTAACTTTACGCGTATCAAAGGTCGAAAGATCGAGTGCCTCCAGTAGAGAACAGCCATTGAACATACTCATCATATTTACGACATTACTAGTATTGAATTTTGGACCAAGATCGATTCTCTTTACCTTACTCATACCACTAAACATGGCACTAGTAGTGAAAACCTTACTGGTGTCAAAATTAGAAAGATCTAGTGAAGCGAGAGAGACACAATTGGAAAACATGCTGGCAAAATTAGTCACATTATGAGTCTTAAATTTCTCACTGATTTTAAAATCTTTCAGCTCTCGCATATTACCAAACATTGAAAGCATAGAAGTAACCGAACCAGTATCAAAGTTTCGAATATCAAGTGATTCAAGTTTAGTTACACCTCCAAACATACTCTCCATATTGGTGACTTTAGAAGTGTCAAAACTCGAAACATTAAGTGAAGTGAGACCGGAACAATTAAAGAACATATTCTGCATGTTAGTAACCTTAGAAGTATCAAAATGGCTTACATCAAGCGAGGATACGCGACTTAATCCGTTAAACATATTGTCCATACTTACCGCACTGGAAGTGTCAAAATTAGAAATATTTAAGCTAGTCAAGGCTGTGTTATTGATAAACATGCGTGAAAAATTCTTCACTTTTTTAGTTTTAAAATTTGAAATATTGAGATTTTTAAGAGATGACATATAGGCAAACATATTCACCATGGAGGTGACACGAGAGGTTTTCATAGTCGAAAGATCTAAATTTTCTACACTTCTGGCATTATTAAACATAAAGGAAGTATCTTTAACATAGCGCGAGTCAAGCCGAGAGAGGTCAATGTCGACAATATTGATCATGTTATTAAACATTTGACGAGAATCTTCATTCATATAGACGCGATCATTTTCACAATAATAATATACTGTTTGGTCGGCCGAGTCATACCAAGCCTTAATTTCATAACTTGACCAATTCTCATCTTCAATATTAACCGTCTTCATGGCAGCAGAAGGAGCCACGCTACTACGGGCGAAAGCCTTGATTGACTGAAAATTTGCGCCAGCCAAAGTAGCAGCACGAGAAATTTTTTGGTTAAAATCTGGGCCCCTAGTCAAAGTAGCATTAGTTCCAGCAGTATTATTGGTAATGACAGAAATCATCAAAGTATTTTTATACTGACCACTAACGAGATTATTACCCAGATTCACGCCGACGATAATCTTTTTAATTTCATTCCCTTCGGTCATTTCTTCGGAAGTAAAGAGGTTGGTTGGGCTCGAGAGTGGGGCGATCGGACGAAATGCAGCTTCATTTTCTAATTTGTACCCCCACGTTCGGTTCGTAAAACTACTGAGTGACATTAATCCAGGGATAGAGTTGATTTTATCTGTGACTGAGGCATTGGAATGCGTCAGTGCAGTATCAGCGGAATCGGTGCTAACTAGAATACGGTAGCCACTTTTATCATTGGTATTGATAGTTAAATTTGCAGAAACTTCCTGAAGTGATGAGCTAGCAGCGGGGTTATTTCCCTCTTGGACGACCAATGCAGTTTTATCAATGGAAGCTGAAAGTGAAGGTGCAAAAAGTGCATAGGTCTTATTAGTAAAAATAAGATTAAGTGAGAGAATCGACGCCATTAGTGTAAAAAAGACACCTAGACTTTTTTGCCATGGACGAGTGATTCGCAGTTTTTGATTTTTATCGCACGTCATGTACCATAATTTTAACATAAAAGGAATTGCAACTCAAAAGCAAAACCTCTATATATTATTGGTATTTTGGAATCATTTATGGTTTAATATTATTTTTTAGCACAAACGGAATAAAAAAAGAGACATCAAAAAACCTAGCCGAAGCTAGGTATTTTTGAGTTTAATTACATTTTGATTTCTGCGTCGACGCCAGCTGGCAAAGACAAGTTTTGAAGTGCATCAATGGTCTTTGGGGTAGCATTGGTAATGTCGATGAGACGCTTGTGAATCTTCATTTCGAAAGCTTCACCACCGGTCTTGTAAACGTGAGGTGATTTCACCACAGTAAAAGTACTGCGCTTAGTTGGTAGTGGGACTGGGCCAGAAACGGCGGCACCAGTACGAATAGCGGTATCGACGATTTGCTTAGCACTTTGGTCGATAACACGATGGTCGTAGGCCTTGAGACGAATACGGATCTTCAAGCCTTCGTTTTTTGCGTCTGCCATTGTTTTCCTTCTAATTCTATAACTTCAGATGCTTGATGCGTCAATGAGTTTTTAGAATTCAATTAATAATAGTAAATTTATTTTACGATAAAAACCGAGGTTCGTCAAGACAAAAAATACCTCCCCCGAAGGAGAGGTATTTAGGCTGTTATAGATTATTTAATAATCTTGGTAACAACACCAGAACCGACAGTACGGCCACCTTCGCGGATAGCGAAACGGTCGTTGTTGTTCATAGCGATAGCTGAAAGAAGCTTGACCTGGAAGGTAACAGTGTCACCTGGCATGACGATTTCTTTGTCAGCTGGAAGTTCGACTTCACCGGTAACATCGGTAGTACGGAAGTAGAATTGTGGCTTGTAACCCTTTGAGAATGGGGTGTGGCGGCCGCCTTCTTCTTTCTTCAAGATGTAAACCTGAGCTTCGAATTCAGTGTGTGGGGTGATAGAACCTGGCTTAGCAATAACCTGACCACGTTCGATTTGTTCGCGTTCGATACCACGGAGCAAGAGACCAGCGTTATCACCAGCTTCACCTTCGTTAAGAGTCTTGTGGAAAGCCTCGATACCGGTAACGACAGACTTTTGAGTTGGCTTCAAACCAACGATTTCAACTTCGTCGTTCAATTTGACAACACCCTGTTCGATACGACCAGTAGCAACGGTACCACGACCCTTGATGGAGAAGACATCTTCGATTGGCATCAAGAATGGTTTGTCAAGATCGTGTTCAGGAATGTCGAAGTATTCATCCATAGCGTGGACGAGATCCATGATGCGGTCTTCCATTTCGGTGTCGCCTTCAAGAGCCTTAAGAGCAGAACCCTTGATGATTGGAGCGTTGTCACCGTCGAAGCCGTACTTATTCAAAAGTTCACGGACATCCATTTCGACGAGCTCAACGAGTTCTGGGTCAGCAAGATCCATCTTGTTGAGGAAGACGATGATTTTTGGTACGTTCACCTGGTGAGCGAGAAGTACGTGCTCACGGGTTTGTGGAAGTGGACCATCGTTAGCAGCAACTACGAGGATAGCACCATCGATTTGAGCAGCACCGGTAATCATGTTCTTGATGTAGTCGGCGTGGCCTGGCATATCTACGTGAGCGTAGTGACGCTTTTCTGATTCGTACTCTTGGTGAGAGGTAGCAATGGTAATACCACGAGCTTTTTCTTCTGGAGCGTTGTCGATCTGATCGTAAGCAACTGATTTGTTAACATCAGATGGGAGGCGCTTCGCAAGTACGGTGGTAATAGCAGCAGTAAGAGTAGTCTTACCGTGGTCAACGTGACCCATAGTACCAACGTTAATGTGTGGCTTGGAACGGTCGAAATTTGCCATTCTTTATTATTCTCCTTTAATATTATTCTCCTTGGCACTAATATTAACCAGCCAAGAAGCTAGATATATCTATATATTAATAGATTTTACGGAATAAGTAAAGAGAGAAATCCAGAAAAAAGGCGCCAAATTGACGCCTTGACAGTTAGTTTTTCGATGTTGTAGTAAAATTAGCCCAGATGGGCTGGTGTGATTTTTAATTTAAATTTGCAGTTTTAATCTTCCGGTACGACTTTGACTAAATCATGGCGTTCACGATCCCACTCACAGCCACAGCCATAATCATCAAAATCAACTTCGTCGTCTGCGATTTTAGGGATTCTGTTCTTGGGGCTTCTATCAAACTGAAAATGATAGCAGCCCTGGTCCATCTCTTCATCGATTCTAGCAATTCTTTCCGCCAGAAGTTTCTCACGTTCATGATAGATTATAGACACGAGTGCCGGAAGTAAGGTCAGCACAATCCAACTACAGATAAAAATATCAATCCGTAGAATCAGAATAATGCGAAAATAGTTCAGCACCAGACAGAATAGACCAGCCAAAAAGCACGACAACGTTACTAGTATTGCAAACATACAATTTCCCCCTTTTCTAAAGAACTTACTGATTTTTCCATTTTTTTGAAAAACTAACTTGCATATTTTACCATATTTTGCAGATTTTTGCCAGCAATTAATCCATTTATGTTAAAATTGACTTTTTTATCAAAAAATTGTAGAATATAGCTAACTTTTAGGCTACTTTTATCCTACGCACATTAAAATGGAGGTGCATGATGAAGAAACAATTCCTGTTTTTGTTGCTCGCTCTCGGTTTAGTTGCTTGTAATGCCCAGAGTAAAACCGTAATGCCGGAGACTTCCGAAGTAGAAACTACCGCGAAGGCGGAAGTGAAACATGAAGAAGAGACCGATGACCCATACGAAATGGATGCGCAGCTGACGGCAGCGGTGGATGCTTCCGAATTCGGTGGCGGCGAAGTAGCCGGACCGATTAGGGATGCCACGCCTGACGTATTAGAAGCTAGACGAGCAGCCAGAAATGATTATGGACTAGCCCCACTGAAAGACCCTGACCCAGGTAGGTCACACCCAGGGACATTCCAAATGGTTTCTGAATTTAATATCAGAGCAGTGGAAGACCTGAGAGATCGACTTGTATCGCAATCTGGCAGCTATATCTCTGATTTTATGGTGCCAAGTAACGTAATTCTCTTCCCGAAGCATTTAACTCAGAGTATCAGAGGAAATTCGGTGCTCGAGGTAAATACGGATGCCGGAGAGAATAGCTATTACCACTATCGGAATATTCCGACCTATATCAAAGACGGTACCGATGCGGGGTTCTTAGACCCATATCTGAACGGACGCACACCAAACTTTACCGGAGCTGACGGAATTAACTATACGCAGTTCCTGGTGCAGAACCTAGTAGATGAATTTCATACCACGAAGCTCGATCCCATGGAGCCGATTGAGCCAGACGAACCGGATACTATTTCTTTCACAGCGGAGTACATGCTAAGACGTATTAAACAAGAAGCCTCTGAGCCACTCCCAACCCACCAGAAGAATGACCCGAAGACCTATATCAGGTTTAACGAGTTTGATTTGGTTGGCTATATGAGAGATAACGGGTTCAATCTCAGATTGGCTGATAGTTTCCCGGCGATAGACGTCTATACCTTCATTAGCGAAGCCAATCCGAAGTTAATGATTCGGTTCGATGCTAATTATGGAGTGGAGGGTAAGCAGGTAAATGATCTTGGCAGCATGGCAGATTTTGAAAAACGTCTGGTTCCCTACAGGATTGATTCGCGTCGACATATAAATGGGCTATTTTACGGTATTGGCGTGAATGGCATTGAAGTCTACTATGTGAAAGATGACCGGCTTTTCCCAAATTCCGGCTACGGAAGAACCGATGCGAGACCGGAAGATTTTTATCACGTGATGCACAAGATGAAGCTTACGAATATCGATCATCAGGGCGGATCCTATTTTTCTAATGATGGCAATGTTTTACTGCTTTCGCCAGAACTTTCTACCTTCTATGCAGAGATGCAATTAAAGCGTTTTATCGAGAATAATCCTAATTATGACCCGTCTAAGGATCAATATCGTGCATTATATTATGTGCGTGAGGATTCGGTGGATCTGATCAAGCGAGTAGTAGAGCGTACTAATGCTCTGGTTGGACACGAGTCTAATCTCAATCGTGATGATTTGTTTAAGGATATCGATGCGAATGTAGTCGTAAGACGAAATTAATCTCCAAAAAAGAGCCTCGCAGAAATGCGGGGCTTTTTGATGTTAAAATTTTACTAATTTTGCAATTATTAGACAACGCTTAGACAAAAAAATAACCTCCGAAGAGGTTATTTTTATAGCTTCCTTATTTAGAAGTGTTGCGTTTCTCAATGATTTCTTGAGCAACGTTAGGTGGTACTTCCTCGTATTGTGCAAGCTCCATAGAAGAAGCGGCACGACCTTGGCTCATCGAGCGGAGATCCGAAGTGTAACCGAAGAGGTTAGCAAGTGGAGCGAAAGCAGTAATAAGCTTGGCGCCACCTTGGATATCTTCCATAGCGTCGATACGGCCACGGCGAGAGTTAATATCACCAATCACATCACCCATGAATTCTTCTGGGGTAGTAACTTCAAGTTTCATAAATGGCTCAAGAAGCACTGGTTTGGCTTTCTTGATACCTTCACGGGTAGCCAAGCTACCAGCGAGTTTGAAGGCGAGCTCGGAAGAGTCGACATCGTGGTAGGAACCATCATAGAGGGTAGCCTTAATATCGACGACTGGGTAGCCAGCAATCACACCACCGTTAAGGGTTTCTTCCACACCTTGTTGGACTGGCTTGCGGTATTCTTGAGGCACCACACCACCCTTAATCATATCGATGAATTCGAAGCCCTTACCTGGTTCATTTGGCTCAAACTTAATCCAAACGTCACCATATTGACCACGACCACCGGACTGCTTAATGTGCTTACCTTGAGCTTCGGCAGTACCACGAATAGTTTCACGGTAGGCAACCTGAGGTGCACCAGTATTAGCTTCCACGTTATGTTCACGCTTCAAGCGGTCGATAATGATTTCAAGGTGAAGCTCACCCATACCAGAAATAATAGTTTGACCGGTTTCTTCATCAGTGTGAACACGGAAAGTTGGATCTTCTTCAGCAAGCTTAGCAAGACCGAGACCCATTTTTTCTTGGTCAGCCTTAGTCTTAGGCTCAACAGCGATAGAAACAGGTGGTTCTGGGAATTCGATAGATTCAAGGTGAATAGGGTGGGCTGGGTCACAAAGAGTGGTACCAGTGGTGGTTTCCTTGAGACCGACGATAGCGGCGATATCACCAGCGGCAACCTCAGAAATTTCCTCACGCTTATCAGCGAACATACGGACGAGACGACCGACACGTTCCTTATTACCGGTAGTAGCATTCAAGATATAAGAGCCGGACTTCAAAACACCAGAGTAAACACGCACGAAGACGAGCTTACCGACGAATGGGTCAGAAGCAATCTTGAAAGCAAGAGCGGTGAGAGGTTCAGTGACAGAAGCCTTACGGATAACCTTATCGCCAGTCTTTGGATCGGTACCAACAGTTTGACCAAGATCACGGTCAAGAGGTGAAGGGAGATAGTCAACACAGAGGTCGAGAACTTTTTCGACGATCACACCACGACCATCACCACCGGTCACGAGGAAGAAGTCACCGTCAAGCACACGCTTACGAAGAGCAGCCTTGAGTTCAGCTTCGGTGATAGCTTCTTCACCTTCGGCGAAGTACTTATTCATCAAATCTTCATCAGCAGCTACAGCTTCTTCCACGAGAAGAGCACGAGCTTTCTTAGCCTTGTCAAGCATATCAGCAGGAATTTCGCCAACGGTCAAAGAGTGGTCGGCATATTCCTTGTAGGTGTAGGCCTTCATATCAATAAGGTCGACGACACCACAGATATCTTTTTCGAAACCAATTGGAAGGTGAATAGCGAAAGCATTCTTCGAGAGACGCTTGTGGATAGAGTCGAGAGACTTGTAGAAGTCACCACCGATTTGGTTAATTTTGTTAATGAAACAGAGACGTGGCACGCCGTACTTGGTAGCTTGGCGCCAAACAGTTTCGGATTGAGCTTCGACACCCATCTTACCATCGAAAACAGTAACGGCACCATCGAGCACGCGAAGAGAACGTTCTACTTCGGCGGTAAAGTCGATGTGGCCCGGGGTATCGATAATGTTAATTTTGTGACCTTTCCAAGTGGCGGTAACAGCTGCGGAAGTAATGGTAATACCACGTTCCTTTTCCTGTTCCATCCAGTCAGTAGTAGCACCACCGGTGTCACCCTTGACGAGGTCGATTTTGTGCTTCAAGCCAGTACGGTAGAGGATAGCCTCTGAAGTCGTGGTCTTGCCTGCATCAATATGTGCAATAATACCAATATTGCGCAATTTTGATAAATCATGTGTAGCTTCTGCCATGAATTTCCTTATTAATTAATAGTTTTTTAGACTTTCAGGATATTTTACCATAATTTCAAGAAGAAAAAAAGAGAGCACTGGGCTCTCTTTGATATTTTTTCTTATTTTTTGACTATGGACCAGGTGAAGGTTGTCCAGGCTCGATACGGACACATTCTCGATTATCGCCATAAGTACGATGGAAGTAACCGATAACGGTTTTCGCCATAGAACCATCAGTTTTTAAGATGTTATATTCCGTAAAAACACAACCATTATCGTAATATGAACCAACTAAGTTTATCGTACCATCGAACATGCCCGTACTTTCATGGACATAAGTCAAGTCAAGATCATTATTAGTTTTAATTTCTTTCAATTCAGAATTACCCTTGAACATATTCTTGGTATTATTTAGCCCTGAAGAGAATTGATTATCACCGAAGTTGATTCGCTTAAATCCTCCGTCGGTGCGTTCGAACATGGATTCCATATTTTTACAGTTTGAAATATCAATGCCTGAAAGGTCTAGATTTTCGAAGCGTGGAGTATTAGCGGTCGAGAAGAAATTAGAGCAGTTTTCACCAAGTTTCAAGGTTCCCGATGGAGTCCACCATTTTAAGTTATAATCGTCACATTTTGGAGTCCACAGTAAAACCGGTTCTTCGTCATCTGTATTATTAGCCGTAATATTTTGCATATCAATACGATGTACGGTCGGAGGGCAGACTGGGGATGGCTCGCCTATAATATATTTATAGTCTGGTTTTATATTCGAAGTAATCGTTTCATCATTAATAACTTCGCTAGAAAAATTTTCTTTAGATGGCTTATCGTATTTAAAACTCCTAAAGCCCCTTCCGCTTGGGATTCTACGGAAGGCCGAGTATCCATCTTTTATGGTGGCTGGTTTTAGATTATTAGTATTAGCTACGGTTGTAAAAATCATTTTACCTACATAGGTCGATGGCGCCAATTGTTTATTCACAGCGACATTACAGTAAACACCATTTGTTTTATTGCTATCTTTAGTTTTGATATATTTTACTTCATCGATTAATTTTGGGTGATTTCTAGTAGGAATAGCTAAATCATTATTATGGGTCTCGGTTTTTGTTATATCGATTCCTCCATAGCCGTAGTCATAGGCCTGCAAGATACCACAATACCAGTAATTATCCGTAGTATTTTTCGGTATACCATTTTCAAAATCCGCAGGAGTAGCCGAACGAATCGAATCTACCACAGTCGCATCAACACTGCGCATATTAGTATCATTATCAACGTCGGAAAAGAAGACTTTATAACCTGCAGGATTATTAGTCTCGACTGTTGGTCCAAAAATAACATGGTTTTGAGGTTCTTGTTCAACTCCATCGGATGTAAGATAAACGTCATTAAATTTATGAGAGGTTTCATTCACACTTATAGATAGCTTAATATCGTTTGGCTTCAGACCAGGTTTTTCCTCCGCGTGAGCGAAATTCATAAAATTCGGAGCGAGGGCAAGGGCGCCGAAAATAAGCGCTGCGCCACCAAACGAGATAATAGGCAAGAAGCCTAGAATACGTTGCCCCAATCGCGCTGACCTTTCAAAAAATGTTTTGGTTTTAGACATACAACGTTTTCCTTTTGTTTTTATACTTATGCT
>CAUTXE010000006.1:0-24016 GCA_963542185.1 uncultured Candidatus Saccharibacteria bacterium
CATATCAACCAGAAATCGCCACGCGCGTGCGTGAGCTTCTGATTCAGCTCTCCCGCAGTGGCAAGGATAAGGGTGAAATCAGCCCAGATTGGTTCACGGAAATCGCTCAGTCTCCTTATCACGATTTAATTTTTGACGTGTAAGACGATCAAATTCTCGGTATGGCTTCCGTCTCTGTGACTTTTGGTGCGGGAATTTACAAGAATGCTTACCTCGAAGATTTTGTCGTGGACAGTGCCGCTCGTGGTAAAGGTGTGGGTGATCTAATTTTCCAGGCCTATGAAGATTGGGCCAGGGAAAAAGGCTGCAAAAATCTTGAATTCACCTGTGGTCATGGTCGTGAAGTAGCTCAGAATTTTTACAAGACTCACGGTGCCGAAATTTACGATACTAACTTCTTTAGGAAAAAATTATGAACATCTTTATCTCTGGTATTTCCGGTACTGGCATGGGGCCACTCGCCCTTTTTGCTCATGATGCCGGACATCAGGTTTTTGGCTCCGACCTTCACGAAGGCCCGATTACTAAGGAACTAAAAGCTAAAAATCTCACCTTTGCTATCGGTCCACAAACCGGTGATTATCTGGCGGAAATTCATCAGAATAATCCGATTGATTGGTATGTCCATACTTCAGCCATCACCGAATCTCATCCCGAATATCAACGTGCCAAGGCTCTTGGTCTCAAAATTAGTAAGCGCGATGAATTGATTGAAACCCTTGTTGAGAAACATCATCTTAAGATGGTGGCAGTCGCCGGCACTCATGGCAAAACTACCACCACCTCTATGTTAATTTGGCTCAGCCAAAAACTCGGTTTGAAAGCCTCCTATATGGTCGGCTCCACTCTTAATTTTGCTCCCTCTGCGAAATATGATTCAGGTGATCAATTCCTACTCTATGAAGCCGATGAATATGACCGAAATTTTCTAGCCTTTCATCCTTGGCTCTCACTGATTACTTTTGTTTCTTATGATCATTCAGATATTTTTGCCACCGAAGCTGAATATCAAGATGCCTTTTTAAAATTCGAATCTCAGAGTGAACATCTCATTTTTGGCCCACATGCCAATCTTCGCCACGCCGAACTTCTGGCTGACAAACATCCCGATGTAGTTTTAATGTCGGCCAAGGAATTAATGTTGCCGGGTGAAGCACGCCGTCTCGACGCCACGCTCGCTATTAAAGCGGTACAGCGAATCCTCGAATCGCTCGGTCGCGAGGTTAATCATGAAAAAATTATTCAGGCGATTAATCAATTCCCGGGTGTCGGACGTCGCTTTGAGCGCCTAGCTGACGGGCTTTATTCGGATTATGCACATCACCCAGAGGAAATTCGTGCCACCATCAATGTCGCTCTCGAGGAAGCCAAGCGTACGCAGAAAAAAGGCGTGGTGATTCTTTATCAGCCACATCAAAATATTCGCCAGCACGAATTCTTTGACGAATATCAGGATATCTTTCATGGCATCGAAAAACTTTATTGGCTGCCAACCTATCTTTCACGCGAAGATCCTAAATTAAAAATCCTTACCCCAAGTGATTTTCTTAATTCACTGGATAATCCTGAAATCGGTACCGCAGTTAAACTAGACGATGTGCTTTTTGCCAAGCTTCGTCAAGATCTTGCCGATAATTACCTGGTCATCTTGATGTCTGCCGGTGATGCCGACCCATGGCTCCGCCAAAATTTCTTATGATATAATTAAACTCAGTATGGGTGGTGTTTTGAAGCAGGAGCGTCAGGAAGACAAGAGGAAGCGCTTTTTGACCTTCTTAAAACAGATCAAAACTTGGCAATTATTTTTAAGTTTATTGCCACTACTTTTTCTTTCCGCCACTTTTTTACGCTTTGATCATTTGAAAATGATGGACTTAAAGATCCAAGTCGAAAAAGCTGACGAGGGTAAGGCTGCCGATGGCACCGATTTGCCACAAGCCGAAATTGATCAAAATATTCGCTCTACTCTGAAAAACCTGCGAGATTTTAGTTCTTCTCACACCATCGTGAATTTTGTCGAAAAAAATGGTCATACTACACTTACTTTCGGTACCGGTCCAATTTATCTGGAGCATCAATATAACCGCCAGGCCACCGTTGCCTTACGCGAAGCCGAGTCTAAGCTTAGCCAAAATCCCGACGGTAACCCTAATGGCAATATCTTTGCCAAGGCTATGGAAACCTGTAAGCCGCAGGCTATTCGCAACGGTTGGGGTTGGAATAGCCCCGATTATCTTAATTGTATGACCGGTGTAATTAATAGCTATCCAGCCACCGACAAACTCACGACTAGCCTCACCGCCGACCTCCCGCCTACCGCCCTTTATCGCTATGATTTTGTTTCGCCGATTTGGACCCCAAGCCTCTCTGGGATTACGGTTCTGCTTTGTGTCATTATTATCATTACTATCGCGATTCGTCTAATTATTTTTGCCTTCCTTCGTCTCGCCTTACTCTTTTTGAAATAATTCCTCAAAAATTCCCTACCACCTTTCCAGATTACCACCCCTGTTAAAAGCATAAAAGTTTTCCCACCCCTATTTCACCCCCATAAAATCTCTTGACACTTATCTTTATCTAATCTAATATAAAACTATACTTATTTAAAGGAGGACAAATGGCCTATAGTCATAAAAACAGCAAGGGAATTACCTACTACCTACACAAGTCAGAAGTAACCCTTCGCGGTGGCAAGCCACAAACTATCTATTTCTTCACCAAGACTGAGAACAACCCTAAGGGTACTCCAGTTGATCTTCCAGAAGATCGTGTTGTCAATGAAAACCCACGCAACGGTTTCTTGACTCTTTCCAAGAAGAAATAATCTTCGATCGATTACAAAATCCCCTAACTTAAATTAGGGGATTTTTTCTGCCAAATTTCAATATTTTGAACATAAATTTCCTAAATTTTCTCCCGCCATTCTGCTTATGCGGTGCTATAATCAATTTAATACAAATTTTGGGAGAGATTTTATTATGCTGGAAGCTCTAAAGCTCCTATTTTGCCAATATCGCAAAATTTTCACAGTAATTATTCTTGCTGCATTTTTTAATTTTAATTTATCAAATCAAACCTCAGCACATACGGCATCTATATCAATGGTCGGAGATCAAAGCGGAATAACATTAAATATTCCATATACCTCTAGCGGCATGCAGAAAAATGAAACCAAACCAGAAAATCTTTCTAAATTATTAATCAAAAGTGACAGTACTGCTGGATGGGAATTGCATCTTGAAGCTACCGATTTGGTTGTCAGGGGAACCGATCAAAAATTAACTCTCTATACCCAACCGACTCAATCTTGGGGATGGTCTATTCCATATGTAGCAAATATTTGGGGAATTTGTTCTCCTAGAAGCAAAGGGGAATACAGTGATTTAACCGAATATTTCTTTAATCAAGATAAAACATATACTGCCATTAAAACTGGTATTCCTACCGAAGCCGATGGGTTTACTTATGAGTTTGGTATTTATACCCACACTGATGGTAAATCTCTCGGTGGTAACTATCAGGGGAACCTCACCTTTTCTCTAATTTCCAACGAGGAAACTACCACCAATTTTGTTGATGGTCGCACTTTTAATCACGCACTCCGCGAAGCCACTGAAGAGACTGATTTGGATACTCTAAATCATCCAGAATCTGAAATTACTGCTTCATCCAAAATTCAACCATTCACTTTCAGTGATAAATCTCCAGAAAATGTTTTAAAAACCGTTAAAATTTCCACCGACAATTCTGAGCGTCCAGCGTATCTTTCTACCGTAAAGAATGGGGAGTATTATTATCCAACTATTTGGACTACCGCCAATCGTCTTATTATGAATGAAGATTCTTCATATATGTTTTCTGGCCTTACTACTGTAAAGGATAGTACCTTTAGGAATTGGAAAAATGTAGAATATCGAATTTTTGATTTTTCAAAGGTTAAAAACTTATCCTATTTCTTTTATAAAAACAACAAGAATGGTAGTAGGGATAAAATATCAGAAAATCTAATTGAACTAATTTCCCACGCTAATCCTACTAACCTTGATTCAATGTTTGAGGAGGCTAATCTATACCATTCTCGCATTAAGATTAATACGACTGGACCAGTCTCTACTCGCGCTATGTTCAAGAAAGCTAAAGAAAGTATTTATCCAGAGGGAAATTTTCTCGCTAATAGTTATGATTTAACCTCTGCTTTTGAAGGCAGTGACCTGAGTTTTAACTATTCAAATTTAGAAAATTTTGGTATCAATGCTATTTCTACGAAAGACATGTACAAGGATGCGTATACTCAAAGTATTGATTTTACTAATGCTAATTTTCAAAATCTTACCACAATGGAAGGTATGTTTGATAATTTTAGGCAATATGATGTGGATAATTTGAGGTTGCCTAAAACCCATGGATTACCCAAATTAAATAATATGGCAAGAATGTTTAATAATCTGCGTTCATCACGTATAGTTGATTTAACTATTTTTAATACGGAAAATGTTACTGATATGAGTTATCTTTTTGGTAGTGATGGTAGGATTGAAAATAAACTGTATAATAACGTTACTCATGTTATTGTAGGTGAACAATTTAGTACTAAGAATGTCACTAATATGGCAGGTATGTTTGCTGGTACTTATCTTGATAATATTGCGCAGCTTATAGATAAATTTGATACTACTAAAGTTACCAATATGACGCATTTTCTTGATAGTACAAAAAATCTTACAAGCATCAATCTTAAAGATAATATAAATACGGAAAATGTTGCAGATATGTCATATATGTTCGCTAATCACGATCCATTAGGTAGGCTTATTCTTGGAAATAATTTTTCTACTAAAAATGTCGTCAATATGGAGGGTATGTTTAAGAATATTGACGACCTAGAGCAACTTAATTTGGGAGATAAATTTGACACCTCTAATGTTACTAATATGAGGTATACATTTGCGGGAATCGATGACCTCGCAGCACTTGACTTGGGAACAAAATTTAATACATCGAAAGTAACAGACATGTCTTACATGTTTGAGAATACTAATGAAATGGTGACATTAAATCTTGGCGATAAATTTGACACTAGAAATGTCACTAATATGGACCACATGTTTTCACGTACTGGTTATCTTCGAGCACTAGATTTTAAGAGTAAACTAGACACTCATAAAGTGACAAATATGGATCATATGTTCTATGCTTCAGGTATTAAAACACTTGATTTGGGTATGAATTTTAATACATCAGTTGTAACTAGTATGGCTAGTATGTTCGAATCTTCTTCAGTCAAAGATTTAACTTTTCCGGTTGATATGGGTGATGCACCAAATCTGACTAATGCTGTGAATATGTTTAAAAATTGTAGCTACCTTAATCTTATTAATCCACTTAATTTGGATACTAAAAATATTACTGATATGTCTAGTATGTTTGAAGCAACATCTTGGAATTACGATCAAGCTGAATATAATCTTGGTGATAAATTCCGTTTTGATAATGTTACCACTACAGAAAAAATGTTTTATAAAAATGGTGGTAAAAAGATTACCTTCACGCATTTTAACGCACCAAAAAACACAACTGGTGCAAATATGTTTGCAGAATCACATGCCCTAGAGATTAGTATTCCAGAATTCAATCTACCAGAAGTAACCGATCTCAGTCATATGTTTGAAAAGGCTTTAGTGCGTAAAATTAGTTTGCCGAGCGAAGTTCACACTGGCAAGCTTGAAAATGTTTATCGTATGTTCTATTTGGCTAGCTATCTTGAATCAATTAGTCCAATTAATCTTGATACACATAACGTTACTTCGATGGAAGATATGTTCCGTGGCGTGTCCAGTAGTCGTACTGGTTTATTAGAAATCACACTTGGTCCACAATTCACTTTAACCAATACCGCTAAGGCTAATGCTATGTTTTATGATTCTCGCCCAAAGAAAATTAGTTTCTCATCTTTTAACGCCCCAGAGCTTGTCAATATGGAATATATGTTCGCCTCTAGTGCGGTTCAAGAAATTGATTTATCAAATAATATTTACACTCCGAAACTTAATAATATTACAAAGCTCTTTTCTAATGATGTTTATCTTTCAAAAATCAGTGAAATCAATTTTAATACTGAGAATATTACTAGTATGAGGGAAATTTTCTTCCAAGCCGGTGCAGAACGTAAAGAAGCAGAATTTAACTTTGGGCCACAATTTAGTTTTAATAAAACTACGGAAACTTATCGTATGTTCGGTGAAGCTGGTGCTAAAAAGATTAAGTTCGCTAACTTTAATGCTCCAGAATTAACCTCTATGGAATCTATGTTTGAAAAGTCTAAAATTAAGGAAGTTTCCTTTCCAAGTAATACCAATACTCCAAAATTGACCAATATATACGCGGTATTTAGTAATTCTACCGATTTTAATGAAGATTATGTCATGCATTTTCCAATTACTACTGAGAAGCTTAAAAACATGAGTTATGCTTTCTATAAATATACCGGTGAGACTGTCGATCTTTCTAGCTTTGATACAAAAAATCTTACCACCATGGCATTTGCCTTTCGTGGTAGTAAAATTAAAAACCTCGATTTTTCAAACAAAAATCTCGAATCTATGGAAGATATGACACATGCTTTCTCGTTCTGTCAGAAGCTCCAAACGATTAATCTTTCTGGGACAAAAACTTCGAATAAATTGAAAAAGATTGAGGAAACTTTTGGTTCTAGCACTATGGACGTGGTTGATCTCTCTGGTTTCGATACTTCTGGCGTCACTACTGTTATATACCTATTCGAGACTGCACCAAATATTAAAACGATATACGTATCTGAAAAGTTCGTTATCGATCCGTCAATCCCTGATAAAGATATGTTTGAAGCTGATACCAAGCTCGTAGGTGGACAAGGTACTACCTATAATAACTCATATATGCGTAAAGAATACGCTCGCATCGACGACCCAAGTAATGGTAAGCCAGGTTATTTCACTTATAAGGCTGCCCCTTAAATTACTTGTGGTCGTAAAATAAAAAACATCACAAAATATTTCCCTGAAAGAACCGGTCCCTCCAAGCCGGTTTTTTCTCGTTTAAAACTTAAAATATTTTCTCTTAAAAAAGAGTTTATTCACATAGAATGGGTACTATTTATTAGTTTAAATCCTAAATAAAAATCTCATCCACTGATGGAAATTCGAGTTGTCTTGTTCTGATTTATTTGAACTAAACTTTTGGTTGGCGTGTTTTTGTTTCGCGATCTCACTATTAATCGGCAACATCACCATAGTTTCACCGTTAGCCTTTTTATCCTGGAGTTTACGTGCCATCAGCTCTTGATACTCCTCGGAAGCGTAGTACTGGTTTTCCAGTTTCATATTTGAAACCTTAAGTTCCATTAGTTGTTTTTCTTGCAACTTCGTATTCAAAGCCTGTTGCAGGTTCCAATTTTTTGTAATCGATTGCACGGAAAAATAAAGCAAAAATACAAACATCGTCGGTAGCAACAAAAACATAATCCGCTCCTTGCTGAACAAAGAGTGTTTCACCCAGTAGCGCAACTGATTAAGCTTCAGATGTAATTGAATTTTATTATTTGTTTTCATAATTAGAATTCTCAAGAATATCTGGTGCCACCCTAATCCTTTCCCCTATTATAGCATTTTATGATAAAATAAAACTACCTTGGGGGCGTAGCTCAGGGGTTAGAGCAGGCGGCTCATAACCGCTTGGTCGTTGGTTCGAGCCCAACCGCCCCCACCAATTAATCTCTGGTAGAGATTAATTGGAATGGCAAACTTACGAACCTAGTGAACCCTAACTTCGGCATCCTTAGCCGATTTTTTATGCCGAAATCTAAAATCGCGTTATAAATTTTTCACCAATTCCAAAATACGATTTTCTCGCTCGACCGTATTTTTTTCAATTGGTTCGCCTTGAAAATTCTTATTCACTCGAATGGCTTCATCTATTGGCACAAATTTTAAGACAAATCCCAACTCTTTTTCGCCGTCGTCCAGACTTTGTGTACCGATCTCATTTTCAGTCTCGCATAAATAATAGTAGTTATATTGCACCAAAATCACATCTTTGCCATCTTTTTGTATCTTTTGTGTTCGCAAAACTTCGCCAAATTCTCGCACCGAATCCAGCTTCAAAATCATTCCGGTCTCTTCTTTGATTTCTCGTTTCAAAGCTTCAAGATGTGTCTCATTACCCTCGATTCCACCACCCGGAAATTTATAAAAATGATATTTCTCACTATAAATCATTGCCACCTTACCGTTTTGATCTAAAATAATCCCGCGTACCGACGGGCGATAAAACTTTTCTAAACTCAAATCATAATCTTTTAGATCAATCGTAAAAAGTCGCTGCATAATTCTATTGTATCATTACCTATCATCAATACCTCACAAGTGCTTTTTGACAAAGTAATACTTGGCTGTGACACATATTGACAAAATAACATAAACATGATAGAATATAAGAACTAATTCAATAGTGGATTAGGTAGGCCAACCCATTTTACGAATGTATCTGGGTCGAACATTAAGAAGGAGGTATTCGGATGAATACTACAGTCAAGAGTGTAACTAATTGTTTCAGTATTATTGATGGACCAAGCAAGAGTGTCTTGTTTGATGCATGTCTTTACTCTTATAGTAAGGACACGAAAATTGCCGTAAATTTCACTATCCCACAAGCATATTCAAATCACGGTAGCAATAATGCAACTAAACTGTATTTACCTTTACCGGTGATCAATATTAAGATAACCGGGATTGAACATGAAGACGGCTCTGGAGAGAGCTTTCTTCTAAAAGGTTACTGTGATGTGGATAAGGATCATCTTCTTCGAGGAGATAATACTTATCGCTATAGGTACAGTCGATTTTCGGCATATTATAATGCCAAAATCCGTAAAGGAACTTTCACTCTGATTGCTAATTCTAATTGAGAAAACTTCCTTTATTAAACCTACGTACCCGGGCGTTTAGTCCGGGTATTTTTTTATGTAAAACTACGTATAATAGTTAGAGTATTACAGATTACATCAAATAACTTTATGTGGCGAGAATCATAAAAAAAGACTGCGTGACGCAGTCTTTTGGGAGGTTATTTGCAATAATTAATTTCTAACACTGTCTAATACCTTGAATAGCTCCTTGGATGGCATTAGGCTATAAAAGCTAAAGCCTCCACTCGGTTTTGGCAAGGATTTAACACCGTAAAGAGCCCATATTTGAGCCGCCTTCTTATTATCATAACTGTTATCCCACCAATCTGGCCGAAGAGAATCCCCGTTTGGTATAAAATATGCCTCGATATTTTCCAGGCGTTTTTTGGGCACCCATCTGCCAATCAGACCGAGTTGATTACAGTATAATAATGGATCCTTCCTCATACAATCGGTGGAAGACTGCTTGATTGCAGCTATCACTTCATCATTGTGCGGATTCGGATCATCGGCAAAAAATGGAATTTTACTAAAATACCATAAACGTGATAAATGTGTATGGAATACCCTTTGAATAAATCGCATAGCAGTACAGGGTGCCCCACCTATGAAAAATATTCTCGCAATTTGACTTGGCCGGTACAAAGCCATCTCATATGCGACAGCGGCGCCAAAACCACCTTGAGTGTGAATTTCAAATTTTCCTTCATGTTTATCAAAGAAATCAGCTACACTCTCCCGTATACCGTCAATAACGGACCGATTACCGTTATACTGGAAAATTTGCACCTGATTAGTGGCATAATGACAAGAAACATCGTTTACATACCATGATTCGGTATCCACAGAGTCACCCTCCGCTGGAATGATTAGAATATTAATATCCTTCATTATTATCACCTCCTGTTAAAGTGCAACCTCCGTTTAATATTATAACATATTTTACAGATTATAAAATCATCTAATGCAGAACTATTAAACGGTAAAATAGCTCAGGAATAATTATTCCTTCATTGACAGAATAAGCATTTTAATGTATAATATGTAGATATTATTATATAAATTTACTTATTAATTTATATAAAATTGCACCTTGAAAGGAGGAAAAATACCACAAAGTATTAGGTGCATCTTGTTTCTAATTCATTTTTAATTTTTACATAAGGGAGGGAAGTATGATAGAAATTGACGAATTCAAGAATTTAAGGAAGTTACAATACGAGGAAGAAAAAACTCAGGCCGAAAAGTTAAAGGAGCAAGTCGATATTTTCGATGCTTCTAATCTGCTTAGAATTTTTGGTACACCAATCCTCATCGCGATTGATTTATTGTATCGTAATGGCCTAGGGTTACTGGCTCTGATTTTGGGCTCAGTTTTAATGATTGCTATTTCGGTAGTCTTACTATTTAAGCTACCTGAGCAGGCGGTCTGGGAAAATACTGACCCAGAAGTTAGGGGTAACTATGCTTACGCTAATATTGTAAGTATGACCACAATTTTAGCTATTATCGGATTTGAAATTCTCAATTATTCGAAAACGGCTATGCAATATTTTTTCTTAATAAACGTGATTTTCTTGGTAGGATATCTACAAATGATGTTTCGCGCCTCGAGCCGTTTTATTAGAAGATGGTCCAGACTAGTAAGTATTGTCAATTATGCTTTTGTTCTAATGATGGCCGGAGCTCTTATTCTCGGTTTACCACTGTTAATCATCGGTGATAATATTCGATATTTTTCCTAACTTAAAATACCCCGAATCCGGGGTATTTTTTCTGCTTAAATTCCTTTGGTTCTAGCTTCGTAAGAAATTTGTTCCTGCTGTTTGTTTTGGTAATCAATTTTTCCCGACAAGAAAAGTTGGTCAAACAATTCAATATCATCGATGTGATCTTCGATATGTTTCCAAACTCGATTCGCGCCATTGTAATATGCCAAATCTTTATTATTTGGTAGCTCACCCGTTCCACGAAAACATCGCTGTACGGCATTGAAAACTGGCTCAATTTTGCCGCCTGTTAATTCACGTAATTTACATTGAATTTCATAAACTTCACGAAAATTTTTGCCCTTAAAATTAGCTAAACCAATATTAATATAATGATCAATTCCCGAATCTTCATATTTGCCGTTAATAGCTTGTTCTACCGCTTTCGCTACGCCCTCATCGAACTCCTCATTATTTGGAAAACCTGTCGAAAATGCCTCCACTTCATGATCTACATAGGGAACCGCACGTAGTACGTGAGTACCCAGTTCATGCACGATTAAACCGCGAGCCCGCTTGGCGCTATAGGTTTTGTCTTCTGGAAAATAAATCCGGCGTTCCTCATGGTCTGCCGAAGCATTAGTTGCCCCAGCTTTGATTTCTGCACGGTACGGATTGCTGCCATCCTCATTTAGCTCTTCTTCAATAATTTCATTAACAATATTTACCATTTCTTGTGAGCTAAATTTTTCTTGGTTTTCTGGAATATGCTGCAGGAAACTACCAAAAAATTCGTTTGTCATTTCCGCGAAACGTTCAATGGTTTCTGGTTTTGGTTTAAATCTTTCGCTTCTAGCTTCTGGCATTGGTCCAATCTTATCGAGTAGTTCAGCAAAATTTTGTTTTTGCTCTTCGGTCAAATCCTGCGTCTTAATTTGGTCAATTTTTTCATTTAATAAAGCGTAAAAAGTCCCCTCGTCTGGCTTGCCATAAAGTGCCTCGTTAGCCTCTTTGTGATGTTCTGCCGCGAGTTTCCTTGTCTCTGATTGCGTGACTGTATTATAGGCTAAATTAGCCACTAAAAAATCATTTTTCTTGAAGCAATCGTCCATCAAATATTCTAGTAATCTACGTTTCCCGCTCGATAATTCTGCGCTTTCGAGTTCTGTTTTTGCTTTTTCTAGGCTACTCAAATTATTTTCGATTTCTGTTTTATCTAAATTTCCGTATTCATAGTTCGGATGAATTAAATCTGGATTGCTTAAAAATTCTTCTTTTGCTTCTTTGGCGTTGGTCGGATTTAGGCGTTCGTAAACCGTCAGGTCTGCACTGGCAATTAATTCTGAGATTTCATCTTCTTTTAATTTTTCTGCTGTATTTTCTAGGCCATCAAAATTAAATTCCTTAGCGCTCTCGATTTTATTTTCCTGGCTCGCTTGCTCAAATTTTTCGCGTGCCAATTCTGGATCAAATTGATTTTCAAGATTGGTTAATTTTTCAAAAGTATTTTCTTTGTAATTACTATTTTCAAACCGATTAAAATTTGGAAATTCCGCCATAAAGCTCCAGGTTAATTTAGTATTTTTCTTTTATATATTATAACCTCTTATGCTATAATTTAGTTATGAAAAAGAAAACTTGGTGGAGGTCAGGCTTTACGATTATCGAGGTAACGCTTGTGTTGGCGATTACTGGTCTGCTCGTCGTTTCCGTCATGGGTTTTCTTTCCGGCAATATTAATAATCGCCGATATATCGATTCTTATAATGAACTTTCGGCTACCCTGAAATCGGTTTATTCTTCAGTAATTAATGTGAAAAATCCCCGTGAAGCTGATGAGGGTAGTAGTATTTATTGCACACTTAATACCATGTGGAATGAAAACGGTGGGTTAGTTTCTAACTCTACCTCGGACAATTTTCCAGGGCGTACTCGCTGTGCGGTCTATGGTAAATTAGTTACTTTTGGTGAGACCAATCCTGAGACTAATCAGCCTGATCATAATGTCCATATTTATGATGTAATTGGTCATATTTACACCCAAAATCTCGATATTGAAAATGCCTCTGGTGATAACGCTTTGGTTTCACTTAGGAGTACTGGCGCTAATGTCATCACCATGAAGAGCGAGGCTAATACTTGTCGGATGGCTACTGCTGGCAATTACGATATTTATGAACCACTTTGGCAGGCTCGTATTGAAAATACTGAAAATCACGATACGTTCGTCGGGGCATTTCTCGTTACTCGTTCACCAATTTCTGGTACCGTCCACACCTACATTTATGACGAAAAAGGCAAAACTTTTAATATCAACCAACTCATCCAAAAAGTAAATAATGAATATGTCGGTAATGGTAGTTGCGAATATGGTGGTATCGGCTCCATCACCAGTGTAGTGGCGGATGCTGGTCTTTATCCAGCTTTTGGTACCCTCAATCGCACTGACACCAAAGGTCTATATCTTGAAAATGTTAAACTTCAGAATAAAAAAGATCTCGATATCTGCGTTGGTTCAGAAAACCATTCTTTGAATAGTATCGGTCGTCGTGCTATTCGAATTCATGCTGATGGTAGTAATTCTACAGCTGTTGAATTGATTGATATTGATAGTGAGGAAAACCCATGTCGAAGTTAAAGCCTCTTATTAGTCGTCGCGGCGACACTATCATCGAAGTAACTTTTTGTTTTGTAGTTTTTATTTTGGTTTCCGCCATTTCGGTTTCTATGATGAATCGTAGTTACGCTAAGATTCAGAATTCTTTACAAATCACCACGGTACGCAATGAAATTGACGCTCAGGCTGAAGCTCTACGTTTTATTCATGAGTCCTATATTTCTGAGCGTGCTTTGGTCAAAACTAGCGGCCAGGACGACTCTGGTAAATGGCAAGAATATCGTGCAATTTGGGATCGCTTGACTAGCTTCAATAATGGGATGTCGAATAGCCCAACTGATATTTCTAAATTTGAAGCCAATAAATGCTCCGAATATTACGACAAAAATAATATCGTGGGCGACAATCACAATATCTTTACCGATAAAGCCTTTATTTTAAATACTCGTAAGCTCAAAGCTTCCGATCCAGAAAATACTATTCTTTCTGCCAAGGATCATCCAGAAATTTTTCAAGAAGCACCGCTGGCTCCTCGCCTAGTTTTCTCTTCGACTTCTACGGCCGGAACTTCGAACGGGGAAGATACTGAAACTACTAACCTTAACGAAATTAATGACGGTACTAATTACAAAACCACTCCAGTTTTTAATAACCTTTATCGCGCCGAAGGTATTTGGATTGTAGCTGTACGCGACTTTACTAACGTTCCATCCAGTGCACACTTTGATGCTAAGTATCGTGAAGATATGGATAAAAATTACCCTCCAGAATTTTACGATTTTCATATTCGCACCTGTTGGTATGGTCCAGGAGAAACCGTCCCGACCACTATTGGTACTATCATTCGTTTATATAATCCGGACTACATGAAGAGAGGTTAGATTAATTTATGCGTCAAAAAATTATACAACCAAAAACCAACAATCGACCCCTTTCTGGCTTTACTATTATCGAAGTAACCCTCTCCTTGATGTTTATTTCGATTCTTCTACTTTCGGTAATTTTTGTCGCAGTACATCTTTCCACTATTTACCAAAAGGGGAATACCATGAACGCAATTAATTCCACTTCGCGTCTACTTGTGGATGATTTTCAACGTGGAATTGCTACGGCTCCCGCCCGCTCTCTCTCTGATATTTGCCGTGTCGAATATGCTTCAAACAATAACGAGATGAACAAATGTTTGCAGGACCAAGCTAGACTTTATGTTTATCAGCAAAATTATGGCACTATCAAGGCTAAGCAAACTGGCAAACTACTTGAGAGTGTACCGCTTTCTGGTGTCTTCTGTTCTGGCCGTTATACCTATCTCTGGAATACTGGCTATGTGTTAAATCCCACCGATTACGAAATTATGAGCGGTAGTCGCGCCACTTTCAGTAATGGCGACACCGAAATTGACGATTATCGTTTAATCAAAATTGAAGATTCCGATCGTGCGATTTGTCGTTCTCATATGGAAGCCGCCGCTAATAATAATCGTGTTTATCAAGTAGCCGACATCGCCCCAACTTATAGACTCACTGGCGCTGAATATAAAGAGGTCATGAAAAAGAATAACGAAGATATTGCGCTTTACGATTTTACTATCTTCGCACCAACCGAACACGCCCTCACTATGCAGAATTTTTATAGCGGTACTTTCATTTTGGCTACGCTGCGTGGCAATGTGGATATCACTGGCACTGGGGAATTTTGTAAGACACCACCAGAAATGGGCTTGTCTTCTAGCTTTAATTATTGCGCCATCAATAAATTTAATTTTTCCGCTAGGACATCGGGTCAAAATAGAAAAGGAGAGGAATAATGAAAAAACTATTAATCACTAAACGCGGCTCTACTTCCATTATTGTGACGATTTTTGCCATGCTTTTATTTAGCATTATTGTGGTTGGTTTTGTGCGCCTCACTCTTTCTGAAGCTGGCCAAACTAGTAATTCTGATCTCTCCAAATCCGCTTACGATTCCGCACTTGCTGGCGTAGAAGATGCCAAGGTTGCACTCCTTAAATATCATGAATGTTTGAACCGCTACCAAGAAGGTGGTTCCGATACCAACTGTAAAGAAATTATCGAAGCCATGCAAAATGGTATCAAAAATCAAGATTGTAACACTGTCGCAAACGTTCTCAGTCGTACCACTGATGAGCAAAAAGGCGTCACCATCCAAGAAGTAAAGAATAAGAATCTCGACCAAGGTCGTGGTGCTGATATGATGCAGGCCTATACTTGTGTAACACTTCAGGAAGACCTTAGTGACTATCGCTCCTCACTCAGCAGTGAAAATCGTCTCCGCATTGTGCCAATCCGCAGTGACAAAATTAAAGAATTAAAATACGTCAATATTAAGTGGTTCTCTGACACTAATTACGCTAAGCTCCTAAGTAACGGCCATCAGCTATCTTGGAGTGAAAATGCCTCTCTTCCATCCGGTCAGTATTCCTTAGTACCACCACTAATCAATGCCTCATTTTATCAAGCCGATAAAAACTTTAAGATGAGTGACCTGATTACTGCCAGCGGTGATAATTCTACCGACCAGGGAACGATGTATCTAAGACCAAGCAAGAATGGTACTAATGAAATTAGAGCCAGTGAAGTTTCTCGTACCTTTGATAAACATAAGAATGAACTTTTCTATGTTAAGTGTCAGGAAGGTAATTTCTTCTGTTCACTCACTTTTGAAGTACCGAACACATTTCACAATTCTAACGATCGTAATACCGGTGCTACTTTCTTAGTTTTATCACTGCCTTACGGCGCTCCAGATACGGACTTTGCTGTTTCACTTTATGATGGTAAACGTAATCCGATTGACTTCACTGGTGTGCAGGCTAAGGTCGACTCGACTGGTCGCGCTAATACTCTGTATCGTCGCATCGAGGCTCGCGTCGAATTGATTGATAATTACTTCCCATACCCAGAATTTGCTGTTCAGTTAAATGACGACAAGAATAATGTCACCCGTAAAACTTTCTATACCACCAAAAACTGTTGGTACATGGAAGATGGCGACAAGGATACCTGTCCTGACTATCTCGAGAACGACGATTACGCCAATCCAGAATAATAATCTTGGATATGAATGAACAGAAGATAATCAAACAAGCAGAAGATAGAATTACTGCCAACGCGTACAGTCACTACGCTAGTGATTTGATTTATAGAAAAACCACTGAGCTTGGATTGTTTGAAGGTATAGATTTTGAGTACTACGCAGATAATTATGAAAATATTTCTGTATTCAGATTTAAACCTAAGCATGAAAAGTCGATTTTTGATATGCGAAAATTTTTGGATGATTCGATGGTGAGTGATGAATCTATCAATCGAGCCATCAAGCGAATCTTTCTTAAATTTAAAATAGACAATGAGAACGTAGACAGTCTAAAAACAAAACTTTATTCATATATACACGCCTCAAATTTTCGAAAAGGGCAAATTTCTGATGAAGTTAATTATTTTTCTGTCAAAAGAAGAAAGAATTCAGATGGTTTGAAAGTTATTTTATATTTTCAAAATATCGCTAAGGAATTAGCCCCACTGGCTACCTGTCTTCTGCATTATTTATCTTTGATTCTAGATCAAATTTTATACACGGATAATTCGAACATATTCTTGCTCGGTAATGATACTTATTCCGATTTTTCAGCTAATGAAGATTTTTATGGTCTGCAAAAAGAAGTGTTCTACGAAAATCCATTACAGAAAACCGCACTAGAACAAAACATCCAAGATTTTAAATCGAAAATTTCACACGCAGAAATTGTGCACAGAATTTACAAACAAATATCCTACAATGTAGAAATTTCAGATGAATTATTGTTTGATAATTGTGGCTACATCGTAGATAAATCTTATTGGACTCAAATAAAAGAGACTCAAATCCAGAATTTACTTCAGGATATTAAGATAGAGCTAGAACTAATCAGTTAATATTTGACAGAAAAACCGTTGTAGATTATAATAGCTACATACGTCGCGGGGTAGAGCAGCCTGGTAGCTCGTTTGGCTCATAACCAAAAGGTCGTTCGTTCAAATCGAACCCCCGCCACCAAGTTTTAGAACCATCAGGTTCTTTTTTTATTTAGACCTTTCATCTGAAATTTATATTCAGAGTAAAATCCAGATACAACCCTACTCGTATCTGTAGTTTTTACATCAAATTTTTGGCAGCTATCCTCACGATATCAGAGAAGCTTTCATTGATGTGAGGCATTGAAGCGTGTTCCAAGAGTGTTAAATCGCCATACATGCCAGCCACGATTTCCATCACTGCGAGGTCGGCATTTTTGGCTACGATTGTCGCACCTAGAAGTTTCTTATCTTTGTCGCAAATCAATTTCAAAAATCCTAGTTTCTCTCCCGCAATCAGGGAATGGGTGGTTTCGATTTCCGGTACAATTACGATCTTGCATTTAATGCCACGTGATAAACAATCTTTTTCCGTCAACCCTACCGTCACAATTTTTGGTGTCGTGTTTAATACAGTTGAGAAATGGCGATAAGTTAAGGTTAGCTTATTGCGTTTTAAGATGTTGTTTACCGCTAGTGTTCCTTCGTAAGCTGCTTTTTCTGTCGAATGACCAACGGATTGTTTAATTGGATTTGCTACTACGTCACCGGCCGCAAAAATATGGCTCACGCTGGTTTCGAGTTGGTCATTCACGACGATCCCTTGCTCGCTGAATTTAATCCCCGCATTTTCCAGACCGAGTTCGACGTTTGGACGATTATTAATCGCAAAAATAATCGCTTCCACACGCACAGTCTTCTCATCAGCACCACGTTTCATTGTTACTTTTACCGTAGCTACTCGACGTCCATTCGAGACAGTTTCATTTTTGTCTTTCTGAATCGCCACAACCTTTGTGTTGGTGAGAATCTTAATTTTTAGTTCTGACGTCAATTTATTGGTTACTACCTCTACCGCTTCTTTGTCATAACCTTCCAGAATCATCTCTTCTTTTTCTACTAGAATTACCTTGCACCCCATCTTCGCTAGGTATTCCGCAGTTTCAATTCCTTTTTTCCCGGCGCCCACTACTAAGACGATTTTTGGTAATTTTTTCACGCGCATGAAAATATCTTCTGGCAAATAGTAGTTCGTGGCCTCAATCCCTGAAATCGCACTAAGGTCCATACTTCTGCCAGTGCAGACCAAAAAACGCTTCGCTGAATAACGTTTATTTGCTACGGCTACTTCATAAGGTGAAATAAAATGCGCATCGCCGTGAATTAAATCGATCTTAAAATTTGCGAAAGATTTTTTCTTGGCTAGAATATATTTTTTCACCCGCTTTTGAATGGTTTCGAAGAGGGAAGGGTAGTTGTAAGTTAGAGTGTCTTGATTATTGCTTAACTGTAAAAACTTTTTCGCTTCGTAATATTGGTTTGCGATATCAGAAGCTGAAAGTTGTGCTACGCGATAAATATCGGACTTACTGCCAACCAATTCGTTCTCAATGATTGCTACGCGAATTTTACTTGCAGCCGCCGCTCTTGCCGCCGACATTCCTGCTGCACCGCTACCGATAATTATCAAATCATAATCAAATTTTTCACTCATCATTCATCCTTCTCTAAACCAGTTTGTTTCTTTGCTCAATCATGAACCCCAAGTCAGTATTAAACTTTTTTACCTCGTTCGCTAGTTTCTTATCGAATTCGCTTTGAATTACAATAGTTTTCTTTTCTGCCCAAGATACCACCTTTTTTATGATAAACTCTACTGTCTGTGTATCTAGTTCTGGAATATTTTCAATCTTGCACTCCGTCTTTAGAATTTTCTTGATCAACTTATCTGTCACTGGCAGATTTTCGCTATTCTTTTTACGCATTAAAAACCTCCTGCCACTAATTTAAAAGCAATCAGAAAAAGCCCTAAAGTAATGAAAAGAATGCTTGAAATCAGTTTCGTGAAATCTAAATTATCTAGACGCCACTTTTGAATCTCCGCAGCTGTCTTACCATGGCGGATGCTGAATTTTAACACTACTAGCGGCATCACTGAAATCGCCGTATAGGTTAAAATCATTACAATCTGCCAAAGCGCTGGTAGCTTCAAAAAACTATCGGCTGAAACCAACATTAAAGCTAAGATGAATGGTAGTTCCGCCACTACCGACAAAACACCTAGCGAAAAGGCCTCGATATTACTAGATGAGTTTGCCGCGCGTTTGCGGATGTATCGGATGATTGACTTTGGCAACCAAAGTTCCGTGGATCTGTTGGTTTTATAGTAGAAGAACCACACGCAAATTGCAAGACTAAAAATTAAACAAATTAAAATCGTTAAACATAAAATAGTCAAATTGCCACCGAATAACACCATTAGGGCGTAACAGATAGAGGTTAGGAGTAAACTGGTCAAAAATATGTAACCCACGATGTAATTTGAAAGAAGATTTTTGGTCTTCTTCTTCAAGTATCTTCCGGCACTTTCTCGGTATAACAAAAGAAACACCCCCGTGCTTAATTGCATGGAAGACTGGGCTAGGGCGCTCAAAATTATCACCCCGAAAGTCAATAATAAAGTTTGAACCTCCATTTAGCTATATTATATCATGCTTATGGTCAATCATATCTTGCTTATGATATTTTATAACTTGCTTATGCTAAAAATTTTTAAGGCTTCTTTCTATCTGTAAAACCAAAAATCTTTCCGCTTATGCTTCTCATTTTTTCTTAAACTTGCTAAATTGCAGTCAAACAAATTAAGTGAGGTAAATATGAAAAAAGTACAATTTAGAAAGCGACCAGAAAAACCGATTATGTGGTGTTTTACCGCTGGCCTATTTTTATTATTTTTGTCCATCTTATTTTTAGATTTTTCCAGCGCCAAAAAGGATGACGCCTGGAATCCTTTAAGTCTGAAAAGAGATGGAGGTCCCCAAAATTATTATAATATCGGTAAAGTTCCACAGAGGGCCGAGCTACTTGGATCTGTTAGTCTCGACTCTCTGACGGGGAATTCTAAGACCGAAATTATCCTCGCCGATGCACCAACCGATGCCGAACACCGAAGTGTTTTGCCGGAATCCAAGCCCTGTCCAGAGGGGAAAATTCGTAATCCCTTAACTAATCGTTGTATAAAAACCTATGACGAACGTCATAAAAAGAAACCCAAAAAACCACAAGAGCCAGGAAAGCCTACAGAGCCAAAAGCTCCTCAGGAAAAACCTAAACAACCTAAACAACCAAAGTCTACTAAGCCTAATCAGCCTAAGCCAACTGAAAATACTGTGAATAAACCCTGTAAGCCTGGCTATATTAGAAATCAGGAGACTCATCGCTGTAATAAAATCCCTACTTCCAAGCCAAATACTCCCAAACAATGCAAACCCGGATATTATCTAAACCAAGCTACTCATCGCTGTAATAAGGAGAATTCTCATGAAAATCAACCAAAAATCTGCAAGACAGGTTATTACCTTAACCCTCAGACGCATCGTTGTAAAAAGATTAGTCCTGCAGGAAATGCAAAGAAACCATGCGAAGTGGGTAAAACAATCAACCCAAAGAGCGGCCGTTGCGTAAAAATCCCAGTGCCAAAGACTCCTAAAACTTGTGGTGATGGCAAGGAGTTAAATCCCGCCACTAACCGTTGCAAGAAAATTGACTCAAAAGATGAAAAAACTCCTGCACCTTGTAAAGAAGGTTATGAGCGAAATCCAGAAACCCATCGTTGTCGTAAACAAAAGGCCAATACCGGTGCCACCGATAAGCTTGAGGTACCAAAAACTGGCGACCCTGAAAAAACACCCAAGCAATTTAATGGCTCTACGGCAATTATCGGCTCTTCAGTGGCTGGTATCGGTCTTCTACTCTTCCAATTTCGAGTCGAATTAATTGAATTTGTGAAGAAAATTTTCATCAAAAAATAGGTAAAAATCTCAAAAATCTTTTTAATTTTTCTCATTCACCCCTGTTAATTTAATAATTAGCAGTCTTGACATTAGAGTGCTAATTAGCTATACTTAAGACAAATTAGCAGAATAACCGCTAAAGTGCCAAAAATAATAAACAAGGAGTATTTATGAGTAAAATTATTGGTATTGACCTTGGTACAACTAACTCCGCTTTCGCCTACATGGTAGCCGGAAAGCCAGAAGTAATTACCAATGCTGAAGGTGATCGCACCACCCCATCTGTTGTGGCTGTGACTAAAAAAGGTGATCGCCTCGTTGGTAAAGTTGCCCAACGTCAACGTGTTACTAACCCAAAGAACACCATCTATGGTATTAAGCGTTTGATTGGTCGTAAGTTTGATGATAAAGAAGTTCAACGCGATCTCGACATTATGCCATACAAGATTGTTAAAAAAGGTAACGGTGTGGCCGTAGAAATGGATGGTAAGGAATACACCCCAGAAGAAATCTCTGCCATGATTCTTTCCAAGATCAAGGCTGATGCTGAGGCCTTCCTTGGTGAAAAAGTTACTGAAGCTATCATTACCGTTCCCGCCTACTTCGACGACTCTCAGCGCCAAGCTACCAAAGATGCTGGTAAAATCGCCGGTCTTGAAGTCAAACGTATTATTAACGAACCTACTGCCGCCGCTCTCGCTTACGGTCTTGAGAAGAAGAGCGAAGAGAAAATCGTGGTCTTCGATCTTGGTGGTGGTACCTTCGATGTTTCCATTCTTGAATTAGGTGACGGTGTCTTCGAAGTGCTTTCTACTAACGGTGATACCCACCTTGGTGGTGAAGACTTCGATAATCTCATCGTTAACTTCCTCTGTGATAAATTTAAAGAAGAATCTGGTATCGATGTCAAAAAAGACGCTGCCGCCATGCAACGTATTAAGGATGAGGCTGAAAAGGCAAAGAAGGAACTTTCTTCCGCTAAGGAAACTGAAATTAACCTTCCATTCCTCTCTGCTGATGCTGACGGTCCAAAACACTTTGAATACACTTTGACTCGTTCAAAGATGGAAGAACTAGTCTCCCCACTCATCGAACGTCTCGCTGAACCAGTTCATAAGGCTCTTAAGGATGCCAAGCTTTCCACTAGCGATATCAATGAAGTAGTGATGGTTGGTGGTATGACCCGTATGCCAGCTGTAGTTGAAAAAGTTAAGGAACTCTTCGGTAAAGAACCTATGCAAGGTGTTAACCCAGATGAAGTCGTGGCCGTCGGTGCTGCTATTCAGGGTGGCGTACTTCAAGGTGACGTGAAGGATGTGCTTCTTCTCGACGTTACTCCACTCTCTCTCGGTATCGAGACTATGGGCGGTGTTTCCACCAAGCTTATTGACCGTAATACTACCATTCCTACCTCTAAATCTGAGACTTTCTCCACGGCTGCTGATAATCAGCCACAGGTAGAAATTCACGTCTTGCAGGGTGAGCGCGAAATGGCTTCCGATAACAAATCTCTCGGTCGCTTCGTACTTGACGGTATTGCTCCAGCTCCACGTGGGGTCCCTCAGATTGAAGTTACTTTCAATATCGACGCTAACGGTATTCTAAACGTTACCGCTCGCGATAAGGGAACTGGCAAGGAACAGAGTATTACTATTCAAAACTCTGGTAACATGTCTAAAGAAGATATTGAAAAAGCTCAAAAAGATGCCGAGCTCCACGCTGATGAAGATAAGAAAAAGCGCGAAGCTATCGATGCTAAGAATCACCTAGAACAAGCTATCTATCAATACGAAAAAATGCCTGATGAGTTCAAAGATAAAATCTCTGATGAAGATAAAGAAACCATCAAGAAGGCAGTCGAAGAAGCTAAGGAAGTCTTAAAAGACACCAACGCTGAAGCTTCCAAATATGAAGAAGCTGCTAAAGAATTAGCTAATAAAGTCATGCCAATCGGTGCCAAACTTTACCAAGCTAACTCTGCCGACCAGGCCAATCCAGAAGCTGGCAAATCTAACCCAGATGAACCAGTCGAAGGTGAAGTTGTCGACAAATAAGACTGCTAAAAACTCGAATCTCTAAATACCTAAGGCACTAAACAGCACCCCGCCCCGGCGGGGTGTTCTGTATTTACAACATATATGCTAAAATAAAGCAAATTAAAGAGTTCATTATGCAAAAATTTATTAAACAATTCCAAAAAACTTCCAATCTCGCTAAGCTAGATTTAATTATCAAGTTTCTTATTGCCTTTTCGGGTGTCGCACTCACTGTCATGCATTTTATCGATCCGGTGACCTGGCATAAGCTACCAAGCTATCTCGTGACAATCATTTTGCCTTTCACCCCAGATTTAATCGCGAAAATCAACCTTCAGACTTCCACTAAGCTTCGCCTCGCCTATAGTTCTTTTTTGGTTATCGCTATGGTGCTTGGTATTGACCTTGATTGGTATAAAACTCTGATTATTTTTGGTTCTCCGAGTTATGATAAAATCGTCCACACTTTATCAGGTGTATTTTCCGCCTTTCTTGCTAAAGAAATTCTTGATAATGTTTATGATGGTAAAGATTCTGCCGTAAAATCCACTTCTACTTCAAGTACCTCAGCGGTGAAAATTAAGAAATACTCCACCGCCTTCGCCTTCCTCTTTATTGTTTCGTTCGTTTTCTTCGTTGCCGCCGCTTGGGAATGTTTTGAATTTTCCTATGATCAACTCTGTGGTGGTCATATGCAAGAACTTAATGCTCCAGGTGTCGGCGATACCATGGGTGATATAATTTCTGCTGGCATCGGCGGCATAATTTTCGCCTTTTTCTTACGTAAAAAATAATTTTCTTAAAATAAAACTCAGTCGAAAAATCTAAAATAAATTCATCAAATGA
>CAUTXE010000007.1:0-23350 GCA_963542185.1 uncultured Candidatus Saccharibacteria bacterium
CCTCGCAAGCACTAGATAAGTCAGCCAAACATCTTCCAATTACTTTTACGTAATCATAAGAAAGGCCAGAATATTTCAGTTCTAGGATTTGAAAATCCTTCACCAGAAGAAGCTCTTCTCCCTGCGCATAACACTTATTCGCTTGAAATTTTCCAGTTTCCACCTGGAATTCGATGCGCATTAGCTCATTATCATGAGCTAACTTAAACCCCTCTAAAAGCTCCGACAGATATGGTCCATCTTTAATCCGATAGACCCTCGCGTCGCAATTTTCGTCGATCGACAAGCCTTTGTTTTCATTGCCATTTTCATTGATACCCATACCGATATTTCCTTTCAAAGAACTATCCCCCTCGGGACAACCAGCATGATTCACTATTGAATCAATATTCATATTTTAACATAAGAATAAAAGAAAGTCAAGGGACAAAAACCGAACAGAAAACTTAGTTGGTTTCACCCAATTTCAACACCTCCACCCCTGTTATTCATTGACATAAAAGCTACCACATTGTATAATATAAAGGTAGTTTTTACTCGCACCTTAAAATTTTGGAACCCTGCCTACCATGTTTTAAGGTACATTTCTTGTGAGGAGGATATTATGAAACTACCCCTGATTCATCACGATACGCATGCCAAAAATATCGCTATTTTGAAAGATTGGCAACTCTTTTTCGAAGAAAAGGATGGTTACCCTAATCGCCAGGAGGTCATGATCGACTTTAGCCGGTTTTATCATCATCTTAAAGATCATGAAATAACTATTTCCGGCAAATGTCTCCTGGGTGGTCTGATTTATGGCGACCCTAGATTCAAGGATGGTGAAGAAATTTTCACTAGCCTCATCACGCATTTTGAGCGCGTAGCCAAAGAGTATTGTCGTGGCGTCGAGCATGAATTAATCTGTGCCACCACGACAAACCAGCATAAATATTATTTTTATGCCGATCACTGCAGTGATGATATGTCCAATATGTTACTGGATATGGCTAAATTTAATAAACTCAGTCTCATCCGAGGTTATTATTTACCCACTAGACTTCAGTATCCGAACATCGATCGTCACTTCATCTAATCTCATCTGAGATTCACTTCTATGGAGGCAATGCCTATGAAAAAATTAAAATGTAAACCTGCGTCTACACTGAAATCTGTTTCCGGACTCGGACTTAGCAAACGCGCTGAACGTTACGTGGAGAAAAATTATTATTCCATGGATCAATTGGTTTGGCACGTACGCTTCCTGCACTATATGACGCAGTATCACCCAGAAACTTTAAAAGCCTATCGCCCAAAAGTTTTCGCAGAAATCATCAGCGCCTTGAACACTGCCGGTTATATTCGAACTGATTTTGTCGCCGATTCCTTCGGTCTTAAATATCTTAAACGTGTGTTACTCGGCAATAAGTACGAACCGGTCATTCTGGAATGTTTTTTACCGGAATTTTGTAAGAAATCCAATCGTTTTCGTTTAACGAACCGCCCAGACGATCAAAGCTGTCTGGAATGGAATAAAATTTACGAAAATGACGTGCTTCTTTATAAAAAATCCCTCAAAACTTTCCACTCCAATCTTCGCACCTATCTGTCCGCGGCTGAAATGAAGTATTTCGACTATCGCTTTGGCTTCAATAAACACCGGACTCACACCCTAGCGCAAACCGCTGCAGAATTTAAACTCACCATTCCAGAGGCTAAAAAACAGGAGAAGGAAATCCTGAAGAAAATTGAACTTAGTAAAATTATTTACATGATTTAATTTGAAAACCTGGTTCCAAAAAAATAAACCCCTCATTACGAGGGGTTTTATTTTTTCCATTTGCGTTACTTCAATTCATCCCAGTCAATATCAACCGTATCATCCACGGCCTCCGCAAATTCAGGATGCATCATTTCGTCAAACAACAGAATCATTCTGCTCTCCTTCGTGAATCCCAGATAAACATTGTCTTGCATATGTTGATCTCGTGTCTCCCTAAAGAAGAAACGATTCAAAATATACTTCTTAGCATTTTCTGAAATCTCAATCCGCATCAAGAGATCTAGTTCCATCATTACACTAGGACCTTCCGGTGTTTTATCCTTGGAATCTTCCAGATTTCTTAAAGGATACCCCTGGAGCATTACTCCTGGCAAAAAAATCTTCGTTTCAGCTTTCTGAAATTTTAAGTCCCCCATAGTATTGACGGCTTTCTCTAACCGCTCATCTCTGCCTTCGCCAACCGGCACTGTCAAGCGCCAAACATCATAGACAATCGCCTCATCGCGAATCACCTTGTCCACTAGCCCCCGATTTGTAAACGGCATTACACTACTTAACCCCTCATTTCGCATCTTTCCACCTCCATAAAACAGAAAAAATCGTAACGTCTTAGAAAATTAAAGAACCTATTCAGTTACGACTGACTACTCTGTTATTCTATAACATTTAACCTATTTTGTCAATCTAAAACATTGACAAACTCATTATTTAGTTTATAATTATACTATCGGTTTTGCCGTATCGTACCTTTAGTTCAAATCACATTTTTTAGGAGGGGACAATGAAAAATGAAGTTAGTAAAGCTTGGAAAGTCGACAGTTTAAGTCAGCTCGGTTATTCTCATCTAATCGATGGCAATGTTAAAAATTATGTCGAACGCAATTATGAAACCGTAGAGCATTTGATCTGGGATTGCCGCTACCTCTATTATATGGAGCAGTATCATCCAGGAGTTATTCGCAGCATTCCGCATTCACTCAAGATTTGTATGGAAATTTTTGAATACAATCACTTGATTTGCCGAAACATCGATTCCAGAATCATCGGCATGTATTATCTCTATCGCACGGTTTACGGCGACGACTATGAACCTTTGATTTTGGAATATCGTGACCCCAGAATCACCAAAAAGGCTCATAATTATCAGCTCACTGATCGCGCCAAAATTCTCACCGTCCACGACTGGAATCAGCTCTACGAGGAAGATATATGTATCGATCTTGAGAGGAGCCAGAAAGAACTCAAGCATCTCGAAAACATTCAGCGGGTTTTACAGCGTGAGCTAACCAAGCGAGAATATCGCATCGTTAATTTCAGCTTCGGCTTGCAAGGTGATAACATTCATAATTTGCGTGAAACCGCAGTCAATGAAGGTTTACTTCTCACTCAGACCGATCGCCACCTCAAGTCCGCGCTCAAAAAAATCCAACCTTATCTAACTAAAATCTAGCCCCTATCTAGGGGCTTTTTAGTGCCAAATTAAAAATAAAAAAAAGAGCCCCTCATCCTTTAGGAACTCTTCGTAGAAAAACTTAGACGATGACTCGCTGACACTAGATACGGGTCACCCCGGTCGCTCTATCTAGCGCCAGACGGGTCACCTACCCAAGCTACTCTACACCCACAACGTTTACGCCAGTATATATATTTACTCGTCCAATGTGGCGAGTGTGGCGCCATGATGTATTTGCTCCAGCCGATCTTTAAAAATCGGCTTAGCATCCGTAGCAATCAGATAATACTTACTTATTTTTGACGTTACCAAGTAAATCTCACTATCACCAATAGTTTTCTGCATTTCCTTCCAGTTTTCAGGCCGGAAAATATTCAGCAGCTCCTCTTTGCTCATTAGCGGCAAATCGAGCTTCTCAATCGACTGAATATTTAAGATTTCACTCGGCCTCCTTGCATCATCGGAATCTATTCCACACAAGTGAATACTTACATCATCGGAATTTATTCCGCATAAACGGATACCTTCCTCGAAATCAAATTTCGGCAGATGTCCATAATAAAATGCACTGAACATCCGAAGCAAAGCAAACTGATCTATCGCCGTATGGGGTTCTATAAATTCAAAACTCCACCGACTCACCAGGGAATAATCCCGGCGAATTCGCAAATTTGCTGCAGCACGAAGTTCTTGAGCCTTCTCACGTTCGCGTCTTTTCGACATACTATCCCCACCTTTCTGTCGTGTGTCATCGACTAAAACTAAATGTACTTTAAAACTTAACCTTTATATTATACCACATTTAATGAAAAAATCCCAGCTTAAGCTGGGATTTTCATTAATGCTTAGATTATGGCTTCTTTTTTCGCTTTTTACCATCTTTAGGTTTGCCTTTTGGCTTATCATTTTTCTTAGAGCCATCTGAACCAATATCTTTCTTTTTCGAGTCATCCATCTCCAATGTTGTCGACTTCCGACCGTCAATATTGGGTCTATCCAAATTACCTGGTTTATCTTTCACTTCACCATCTGGCTTCTCGAGATCCTCGTCGTCCTCGGAAAAATCATCCTCACCCCCATCATAATATCCCCGCATATCACCATAGTCATCCATGAAGTTCATCGCTGAAAAGATTTCTCGTTCCAGTATCATGCGATTTAAATTAAGGTTATCTAAGACTGAATTGGCTTTCTTATTTTGCTCAAATTTTTTATTTAATAATAGAGCAAATGAAGGATTTGCGGTACTCAAACCTACATAAAATTCACCACTAGCTGCCGCGATTTTATAAATCAGCTCCAATTTTTTTACTTTGTAGATAGGATGCTGTTTCCGCATTTTACCCACAAAAGCTTTGTTTTCTTCCATAGTGAGCTTCTCAATTCGCGCCACATTATCAATCACTCCGTAAAAACCCGGCTGCCCAAGTTCTAAGATATTATCAAAACAGGGGTAACGCGATGCGCCAAATAGGGAAATTCCTAAATCCTGAATTTCTAAAGCCATGGTCCTTCTATGTAAAAACAAAGTCAAACTCCTTAAAAATTCATCATATGCATACTCCACCCCATCCGCTGGAACTGTCGGGAATAGATACCAGTCCTGAATAAATTTCGAACCAAGCATCATATCTTCATGGAACTTCTGCTTCGCCGTCAAATTATCCTTCTTCTTGCGATTATTCTTGTTCATCTTTTTCACCCCCTTGCAATATGAATCTAAGCACTAATTTTCAATGTACTTTAACTAACGTCAACTATCTAAACACATTCTATCACACCCCTGTTATTTTTACATCCTCAAGCGCTATCGTCTAAATTTTTTACCAATAAAAAACTCCCGAACTAGTCGGGAGGGTGGGCGTAATTACGCCCAAAGGGAAATTGCGTTCCGCCACTAAGTGTGCGGTCGACTCCGTACTTCTCGTACGGATACTGTAGAGCAAACAGGGAATGGGAACGGGTTACAATATTAGATTGTATGTACTTGTATGGTTTTCGTTATTCTATTTTGAGGATGACATCATATGCCAAAAGTTACACGCTGCGTAGCTCAAAACACTCGACCAACGACGTGCCATCTAGAGCAGATCTACTTAATCTCTCAACGAAAATCTGTGAGTTCACACAGGCTTCCGCCTACTAGTGTTTCAATCCGTCTTTCAGGTCGAAGTGTATGTACTTCTTCTCCAAAGTGTGTGACTTGACGCTAAAATAAGTATTTGGGTTAATTCAGCTTGCGAGGCGTCCTTAACCTTGATTAAGTTCCCATTCCTGTTTATGAAAGAGCTCGTCTAGCGCTGGCATTATAATAACATAACTCATATTATTTGTCCATACCTTTTTTGACATTTTATACTTTTTATGGTAGAATTATATAGATTTAGTTCATTTTTTATTTCTTTGAATTAAATCGTTTTTTGACAATTTGTGGGCAACTGAAAACCTAAAATGGAGGGGATTTTATGGTAACTTTTTGTAAAGAAGTAAATAAGAATAACTTAGCGGAGCTTTTACCAGAGCTTGGCTGCTACACCATTCACTGGGCTGACGAATGTCAGTCTCGTGACCAGCCTGGCTGTGAATATGGCATTACTACCGTGAATAACGAAAATTGTCTTTTAGGCCACGTAATTCGTGCGCACGAAGAAGCCAAAATACCTGGTGAAGTCTTGGTTTTACAGGCTAGGGAAGTTTTCTATAATGAACTTTCTCCTAGCAAAAAACATGCTAAATGGCGTCGCAGTTTCTGGCAGGTCTTACTAGATGAGGGCTACATTCGTGAAGGCCTCACTCCAGCTAACACTCAAGACACCTTTGCGGTATATAGGCTCTATCAGATGGTTTATCATGATCTATCAGAAGCCAGCCAGCTAATCTGCAGTAAAGATGCCTTGTTCAGTAGTAATCAAGCTTACGAAAACTTTGTCGTACTTTCTGACCGTGAAGTCAATCGCGTCATGGAAGTTTTAAAACGCTTCCCAGAAGATTTTTTCAATTGTCTTGATCTATTTTTTGGTATCGACATTCATGAACCCTGGAAAATTAATCAAATTGCCCGGGCACTCGAAATTCGATCAAGTGAAGTACACGAGATGATCAATAAAGCTTTGCGCGCTATGCGAGAAGATGAGCATTATCAACTGCCACCACTTGATTCTATTGTACAGGTACTACCAAAAGAAGTATTTCGAACACCTGATTTTGACGAGCAACTCTACATGATTACCAATTTTATAGAGTTAACGCCCGCCTTTGAATCAGTATCTAAGACTTACGAATTCAAAAACCTGTCTGATTTCGTTCACCAGTATTACAAAAGTCCGATGAAGGAGGTGATGTGATTAATGTTTATCCATCGCATTAAGAAGATGCCGTTTGACGAGGCTTTTGCGGAATATCAGCGCTGTCTCATTGCTTCATCTGTTGCTGATACTTACGATGAAGCCATCCAGGAATGGGAGGTCATCAAGATGGAGTATCACCCAGACAAGGATTTGATTAGTTTTAGTAAACGCGTCCGCAGTCATACTGGCTGCACGATTCGCAATCTTCATACCAAAATCCTGCTCGGCCCCTTTAGTCTGACTGGATTAACTAAGCTCGGCAATAAGGATTTCAAACACCAAGCCGCTTTGCTTAGTCGTCTCATACATTTTAGACGCGACTATAATCTTGACCAAAAAGTATCTATCAGTAGGGAATATTTTAGTTCATATGGTTTTAAATTAGCCTTAGAGCAGAAATTTCTTACTCAGGAGGAATATGAAGATGCTGACCGGCTATTTCGGATGAACTTTACGCAATATACGGAAGCTGATCACGAATTACACTTCAAGCTTATGAAGGATCATCTGATTCCATTTGTAAAACATTACTTCAAAGAGAGAAATACTAAACTCAAAGATTCGGTGCCATTCTCGGAAACCGCAGTCGAAACTTCAACTTAAATTAAATTACACGCACTTTAACCCCACAAATGCCAAAAATTGGGTCCCGTTATGGGGCCCTTTTTTCTGACCTTTTTATATAATAAATAATATGACGCAAATTCATTCTGAGCGAACCTACCTGGCCATCGACCTCAAATCTTTTTACGCCTCCGTGGAATGTGTGAAGCGTGGGCTCGACCCCTTGACCGCTCGTCTCGTGGTCGCCGATGAATCACGCACCGAAAAAACCATCTGCCTCGCCGTCTCGCCGGCTCTAAAAGCCCTCGGCGTATCTGGTCGCGCTCGGCTTTTTGAAGTTTATGAAAAAGTTCCTCGCGGCAGTTTTATTATCGCTAAACCAGCCATGGCCGATTATCTTCAAGTTAGTTCCGAAATTTTTGCTATTTATGCCGCCTATGTCGCCACGGAAGATATTCATGTCTACTCGGTCGATGAGGCTTTTCTTGATATTACTAGCTATCTTCACGCCTATGAGATGGGTGCCGAACAACTCGCGCGCACTATCATTAAAGATGTTCTGGGCCATACCGGGATTACCGCCACCGCTGGGCTCGGTAGTAATCTTTATCTAGCTAAAATTGCCATGGACATTCTCGCCAAACACCAAACGGCCGACCTCGACGGGGTGCGTATTGCAACTCTTGATGAGCCCTCTTATCGCAAATTACTCTGGCGACACCAGCCTCTCACTGATTTTTGGCGGATTGGCCCTGGCATTAGTAAATCCCTGCGAAATTTCGGGATTTACACCATGGGTGATCTCGCCCGTTTTAGCCTCACCGCTTCTGAAAAACTTTATCGTAAATTCGGCGTCAACGCTGAATTAATCATTGACCATGCCTGGGGTATTGAACCCACCACCATCGCCGATATTAAATCTTATCGCCGCAAAGATCATAGTATTAGCTCCGGCCAAGTCCTTGCCACTGGACTTTATTTTGAAAAACTTCGCAATATTCTCATCGAGATGGCCGACAAACTCTGCCATGAACTTCATGAAAAGCATTTGCTTACTAATAACCTCACCCTACATCTTTCTTATGATAAAAAAGCCGATTCTACCTCTGTTAAACCTTTCGCCCATGGTTCCAAATCTTTTTCATACACCGATGAAAGCAATCTGATTATTGAATATTTTTTGCAAATCTTCAGCCAAATTCTCGATCCCACTCGTCCAGTCAAGAAACTTAATCTCACCCTCGGCCACCTCAAGTCTGACGATAGAATAACCGCACAATTAGACCTCTTCGAAAGCCAAAAAACCACCGAGCGGACTAAACGTAATCAAAATCTCGAACAGGCCACCCTAAAAATCAAGCAAAAATACGGCAAAAATGCAATTCTGCGTGGCACAAGCTACCTCGAAGGTTCCACCATGCGTGAACGCAATCAACAGATTGGAGGTCACCGTGCCTAAATCTAACCAGCAAATCAGAGGTTATCAACCAAACATATCGAAACTTCCACGGTTAGATTCTAAACCGGCTGACTCTTATCAAGACATCATCGAACTCCAGCCACCACGTCTACCAAATCATCCACCGATGTCTCGCACCGCCCGGGCCGCCCAGTTTATGCCTTTTAAAGCGCTCGAACCTCACGAAGCCAATATTCAGGCCGTCGAAGAGCTTATCGAGCAAAAAACCGATACTTATATTGAATTTGACGAAATCTATCCCGATTTTTAGTGCATTTATTTACAGATTTCATATCTTATGGTAAAATAGTCCCAATCATGTCAAAAAAGAGTAATACCAAACGCAAGCTCGTCGGTCTCGTTTCAGAGGAATCTGGTATCCGTGCATACTATACCAAGAAGAACACTATGAACACCCCAGACAAGCTTAGCTTGAAGAAATACGATCCAATTCTTCGCAAGCACGTCGTTTTCACTGAAACCAAGAAAAACCTTGGCCGTAACGAAGTAAAAGAGAAGAAGCGCTAAAATCTCCCTCTCCTTATGGGAGATTTTTTCTGTGCCAAAAATTTCCATAAAAAAATAGCTCCATTGAGCTAATCTGGCAGGGGCGCACGGAATCGAACCATGATCTACGGTTTTGGAGACCGCTATACTAACCGTTGTACTACGCCCCTAGGCTTTTTTATTATAACATATTTCTCAAACACTCAATCATACTTAAATTTTTATCTCAAATCGGTTATACTTAACTTATCTAATCATGAAAACTCAGATTCAAAATTTCTGGTTCAAACTTCTCACTAACCTCAATTTTTGGCTGACGCTTTGGTCGATCATGTTCGCCTATTTCTTCCTCGTCGGACTTTTAAATTTGATTTTTGGCAGTCGCCTCATCCCAGATTTTCTCCTCACTATTGCCACCTCTACTAAAGTTTCCACCATCCTCACCTGTCTAATCTACACTAGTTTTTTCGCACCCAAAGATTACCTCTTGAGAGCCGCACTTCTTTTTACCTTCGCCGCCGATGTCGTACTGGCTATCGATAATATCTCGCCATTTGGCATTATTTTATTCTGTTTTGCCCAATATTTTCATACCTCACGCTACGCCGATGTCAGCTCCAAATTCTTTATCGCTTGGAGCTTTTTTATTATCTTATTATTTATCTTTACCCATTTTTATCAAATTCCAACAATTTATGCCGCCGGCTTCGCCTATGGTAGCTCACTCATTCTTAATCTCGGTCTGGCCACCCAGTGGTTAAAGCGCAAAACTCCCCGTTTTCGTCGTGCCGCTATCTGTAATTTTATTGGTTTTATGCTTTTTATCGCCTGCGATCTCACTGTCTTAATTTCTTTTTTCTCACGCATGCAATTTCTCCCGATTTTTCTTTATCAACCGGCTAATTTTATTTGTTGGATCTTTTATTTTCCATCACAAATTCTCCTCGCCAATTCCTCCGCCCTCACCAAATCTTATTACCGTCCTTTCGATTCCGAATTAAAACGTCTCAGTAAAAAATCAAGGCTCATAAATCAGCTTTAAATTTTAAATTATTTGTTCACCTAATTACTTCCATGATATAATATCACCAATATGGAAGGTAAAAAGAAAACAAGACCTCGAGCTATCCTGGTATTCGGTGCGCCATGTAGTGGAAAAACTACATTTTGTGAAAAATTCTCACAACGTTTCAAGGCTCCTTACTACGATCTTCGAGCCTTGCGTGAAGAAGCGGACTTCACTGAGAAACAAATTCACGTCGTCCTCGAGGCGATTGCTAAAACCGGTCAGAATATCGTGATTGAAGGCGGTCTCGATACCGAAGACGAGCGTAATTCCGTGCGTAAACTATTGAAACTATCTGGTTATGCGCCGACTCTGGTTTGGATTCAGACCGATATTAATACCATCAAGATGCGTTTGAAGCTCAAGCTCCGCTCGATTGCTCGCGCTAAGGAAGAATACGATCGTCGTATTCGTCTTATGGAGGCACCAGCTGAGATTGAAAAACCGATTATCCTCTCTGGTAAACATACTTTTGAGACCCAGCTTTCTCACGTCCTAGCTCAACTCCAAAATGATTCTCGCCGATTCTGAATTTGGTGAAATTATCGTTCGCCACAACGCCTTAGCTAAAAATATTTCTTTTTCACGTTCCACCTCTGGACGACTCCAAATGTCGGTCCCTTCCTACGTCTCCGAGCGACAAATTCAAAAAAGCCTCGATTCCATGCGAGACCGTTTGCGTGGCCTAAACTTAGCTGATCCTACCACACAACGCGCCCGTGACGCGCAAAAAAAGCTACTGATGAAGCAAGCCAAAGAATATTTACCCTATCGCCTTGAATATCTCGCGAAGCGTTATGGTTATCATTATGACCACGTCACTTTAAAGCACCAATCTACCAGATGGGGCTCCTGCACTCGTCGTAAAAAATCCCTGTTCGGCGGCTACGAGTTCACCATTTCTATGAATATTGGCTTAATGCGTGTACCCGAAGTTCTACGTGATTATTTAATCATTCACGAACTCGCCCACATCAATCATCCCGACCACTCCAAGGCTTTTTGGCGAGAAGTCGAAAGCCATGACCCAAATTACCGCGCACACCGTGAAATGCTTAAAAAACATAATCCAGGTCTATGATATAATATGTTTATGCAAGGGCAATCTATCTCTAAATTTCTTGATGCCACCAAGGTTCACACCAGTGTTTTTGATCGCAAATTCATGTATCTTTCGGACATCATCGACCCAATTTATCGTGAATATCTAATTAAGCTTGAAAAAATTGGTGTTAATCTCGACCTTGACGTGATTCGTCGTCGTCACCAAGTAGAAAACTATACTGATATCATCAAATTTATCGTTGGCTACCTCAATTCACGCCTCAAAAATCCAACTAAGGGAAATATCCTAATCTCTATGAACGCCACCTCTGCCCAAAGTATCGACATTACTCCAGCCAAATATCATCTCGTGATTACCGATGATAGTGTGGTGATGACCGTCGACAGCAGTGAACAGTATTCCGCACTTGGCGCCAAAATTAAATCCCGTCTCGGCTTCGGCACTTCCATCTCATTCCCAATTCGCGAGCCCTACGACTCTATTTAATTTCCATAAAACAGGGAAGTTCGCCCCTGTTTTTTCTTTTATTAATCTTTTTAAAACTCTTGTTTTAAGCATAAGCTTTTGCTAAAATAAACTTATAAACGGGAGCATTATGAAAATCAAGAAATCATCAATTTTTGGTGTTTTTGGCGCATTATATTTATGCTTCTTTCTGATTTTTACTTTTCTAGCCTTCCAACCCCAAACCGTAGAGGCCAACACTAATTTGATTCTCGAAATTCCCAAAATCAGCCTCACCTCACCGATTCGTGCCCTCGAAATTACCGACGAGAACACCCTTATTTCACCAGAACGCATTGCCGGCGTCTATCACGCCAATCAAAATCACGATTTTATTATTGGCCACTCCTCTACAATTTTTCAGAATTTAGATAAATTAAAGGTCGGCGATACTTTTCGTTTTGGTGACCAAACTTACCAAATCAAAACTCGTAAAATTCAGCAAAAATCCGACATCAATATGTCAAAACTCTTGACCAAAAAATCCACCCCGACTATCACCTTGATGACTTGTCATGGCGAAAAAATCTCCGGCCACGATTATACTGAACGCCTAGTTCTTACCGCTGAATTAATCTAATTTCGTAAAGTTCATCTCTACACGGCTTTTGTTTTACCTAAAAAACTCGTAGAGTTCATCTCTACGTCATATCTGTTATTTTTTATCAAAAAACCTGGAGTCTATCTCCAGGTTATCTCTGTTTTAAACCTTCATTAATCGTACCGCGAAACCACCCATGCTCACCACCGGAATTTCCAGTTCATCTTCTGCATCCACCACCAGGCGCTCAATTTTAAGATCCGTTGGGTTCATGCGAAAATCCGCTATGTCACCATCACGGAATATAAAAGCATTATATTTCACGTCTTTTTCCAAGAAACTTAACTTAATTTTCATCGTACGTGCCATATCATCGACGATGCCACCGATATACCAATCCGTCTCCCCCCGCCCACGCCTGGCTACCGCATAATATTCACCAATTTTCCCAAGCAGTGGTACTTCAATTTCAAAATTCACTGGTACTTTTTGAATAAATGACAGCGCATCCCGATTTTTTTCATAAGATTCTGGACGGTCGGCCAACATCTGCATTCCAGAATAAAACACCACATAGTAAGCTAACTGCCTGGCCAGGGTAGAATAAACTTTTTTCGCTGGATTATTTAAATCAAAAATTCCCGGCGTAAAATCAAAGCCACCGGCGAGCATTCTCGTGAAAGGTAGAATCACCGCGTGTTTAGAATTCAAACCACCACCTTCATATTCCTGCCCCTTTGCCCCCTCTGTACAGAGTAAGTTCGGATAAGTTCGCTCCAGACCGGTGCCCTTAATCGATTCGTGGACATTCAGCATCATTTTTTTCTGTGCCGCTAACTTCAGGACGTTGCTAAAATGTAACACCCCCGCCTGTGACTGATGAAATTCTTCACGCCCCTTAATCAACATCTTCGGGCCTGAATAATCCAATTTCAAGTAACGCACCCCTTGTGCTTCCAACTCGTCAAATTGCTTAACCAAATTCTTTTCATAACTATCAATCTGACTCGCGGTTTCACATTGTGTCACAATTTCAATATTTTTTTGTTTAGCACGCTCCAAAATCTTCTGTTTATCGAGTTTTTTCGCAAGATTTTTGTCCGACCACCCCTCAATCAAGAGCCCCGAAATCCCCAGTTTTTCACACCAATCAAGATATTCCAGCGCATGTTCCGTCGTCGCACCTTGCCTTTCAGAAGCCGTAAAACTCCAAACCCCAATCAGCATCGCCCACCAAATTCCCAGAAATTTAATCGGCTCCACCCAATCAAAATTCATTCTCGGACTCTGATTCAAGCTTAAAATCATCTTATTTTTCGTCAGTTGCACGGCAGTATCCGCGACCATTACTACCCGCCAAGGCGTTTCAAAAGGTAGCGTCAAATAAGCCTTCATGCCATCTGAAAGTGGGGTAATATTCGCTTCGAGACGTCCAATTTTATTTAGCCCCAAAGTCATCGAACCATAATTAATTAGTGCGGCTTCGTGAATTGACAAAATCTTGCCACTCGGAAGCTCTGCGGTAAATGGCGTCTGCCTCGAACCAGTCAAATTAAAAATCGCCCGCTCCTCATAATCTGTTTCCGACCTCGCCAAAGTAAAAGCCGGCATCGACCAACTTTTCGCATGAATATCCAGATTAAATTCCGTTAACTCATTCGTAATAATCATGCGTTGAAAACCTGGCTGCGGTGGGAATTCATAACGAAAAGCCACCCCCTCATCGAAGACTCGCACTCTTAAAGTAAAAATGCGTCCGTCTTTTTCGCGCTCCGCCAGATAAAAAGTCGTCTCGTTGTATTTATTCACAATATCCAAAGTTTCCCCCACCACACTCCGCCAAGTTTCATCCTTAAATTTTGGCAAAATCCTTACCACCCCCAAATTTTCCGCGATCGGTTTTTCATTATAAATTTCGAAACCTAATCTAGAGTTACTCAGTAATACTTCTTGATTTTTTAGCACTCGATAGCTCGGACTACCATTTTTCAGGTTAAATTCAAAAACCAAGCTGCCGCTCGGCGATTTCACATTTACCAAAGAATTTGCTTTCGCTTCTTCTTTTTTAAAAAGTCCTTTCAAAAAGCCCATATGCTTAATATTATACCGCATATGCTAAATATGATAAAATATTTTTAAGATGCAAGACGATATTAATCTCGAAGAATTAACCAAAAATAGTAAACCTAGTTTTCTCAAAATTTTCTTTATCGTACTCGGTACTATTATTGGCGTATTTGCCATCGCTTTTGGCGTAGTCTCTTTACTTAAACTCCTTTCAAACACTGCTGAAAAAGTCGAAAATAAAAAACCGGAGATTGCTAAAGTTACCGAAAAACGCGCGCCGCATCGTATTGATTTACAATACCTCATCGACGATTGGCGCCGAGAACAGGGAATCACTGAAGAATCGTCTGTGTTAATTTATGACCTTAATAATTCTGATATCGTTGGCCGTTTTAACGACACTAAAACCTTCACCGACCCAAATCTCATTAATCTCCTAATCGCCTACGAAAATTATCGTCGCCTCAGTGATGGCAGCTTCCGCCTCGACGACCAAATTAATCTTAAAAATCAAACTGCACTCTCTAGGAAAGATTGCCTCAACGAACTTTTCACTTCCGAAAATCCAAATTGCAAGGATATTCTGCGCGCTGAACTTTCCGATGCGGTCATCAAAAATCTTCTCACCAAAATGGACCTAGAAAATCTTAAGGTCTCCGCAGATACCCTTACTCTCACCGCAGGCGAATATTTAAAAATAATTAAGTTCCTTTATAATTCCGAAAATCTTCAGTCCGAAAATTGGGATCATTTTTTCGCACATCTCCTCGTCACCGGCGATCACTTTGCCCTAATCTCCGGCATTAATAAAGCCACTATTTTCGATTACACTTCCGCCAAATTAAAAACCGAAACCGCCGCAAACACTCTCCCGTATTTTAGTGAAGCTTCCATCCTCGAGTTTAAAGACCTGCCAAAATATCAAGACCGCAAATACATCGTAATTTCGCTTAATCAAAATTTTAATCCAACTAGACTCACTCCTCTTGGTCGTAATATCGAAGATCGCATTTTTAACGAACGTTAAGCCCGCCCAATAATTACCATAAAATTTCCTAAGTAACTAAGTTTATTGTTACTTTATAAACTTATTTAAAATAGAACGCAATAAAAATAAATCCCCGCAGGGATTTATTTTTTACTAAGATTAATTAAGCTTGAGCGTTCCAGCGAGCAATTGCTTCTTTTACGACTTCCTTAGCTTCCTCAGTACCGAAGAAACCTTTCACCTCAGTAGTGCCAGGCTTCTTCAAATCTTTATAGTGATTGAAGTGAAATTCGATTTGGCGGATCAATTGCTTTGGCAAATCTTCCAAAGTTTGGTACTTATCACCGTTATTGCGGTCGTCTTCTGGTACACAAATAATTTTGTCATCAACTTCATCGGAATCAACGAACTTCATCACGCCAAGAATGCGAGCCTTCATGTAAATACCGGTAGTAAGAGGCTGATCGGTAATCATCAAAACGTCAAGTTCATCGCCATCCTCATCAAGAGTCTGTGGGATGAAACCATAATTACAAGGTTTTGCAAATGCCATTGGTTCGACGCGGTCAAGCATGAAGCAAGCATTTTTGCGGTCCCATTCAATTTTGTGATTTGAGCCAGTAGGAATCTCGATGACGACATTAAGTTCACCATTTTCGTAGTCACCTGGGGTCAAGATTTTGTTAAAATCAGCCATATTTCTCCTTTATTTTTTCTTATTATACCATTTTTTCTCTCTGTGTTAAACTAGAACTATGGAATTTACCGATTTAAGAAAGCCTCTTGCCGAACGCATGCGACCTCAAAGTCTCGACGAGGTTTTTGGGCAAAAAAATATTATCGGTAAAGGTAAAATTCTCACAGAATTAATCAAATCTAAAGAACCTACCAATCTTATTTTCTGGGGCCCTCCTGGTACCGGTAAAACCACCCTGGCTCGCATTATCGCCAAAGAACTCGACGCTGATTTCGTCGAACTTTCCGCCGTCACCGCTCATAAATCCGACGTAGAACAAGTGGTCGAACGAGCCAAACAAAACTGGAACCTCAAAGTCCGCACCTTGCTTTTTATCGATGAAATTCACCGCTTCAATAAAGCCCAACAGGATGCCTTTTTACCTCATGTGGAATCTGGCCTCATCACCCTCATCGGCGCCACCACGGAAAATCCCAGCTTCGAAGTCATCCCCGCACTCATTTCTAGAAGTCGCGTAGTTATTCTTTCCACTCTTCAAGACAAAGATATCAAAGAAATTTTACAAAGAGCCATCGAAAAAGAATACCCTAAGGCCAAAATCGATTCCGAAGTCATCGACTTTCTCGCCCATCTCAGTCACGGCGACGCTCGTTCGGCACTTGGAGATCTCGAACTCTGCCTTTCATTAAAAAATAAACTTACTCTCGATTTTGTCACTAAAACTCTGAATAATAAGGTTAATTATTTTGATAAATCTGGCGATCGTCATTACGATACCATCTCTGCCTTCATTAAATCCATGCGCGGCAGCGACGTCGACGCTACACTTTATTATTTAGCCCGCATGCTGGAAGGTGGAGAGGACCCTAAATTCATTGCCCGTCGCATGGTAATTTTTGCTTCTGAAGACATCGGCCTCGCTGGCAACGGCGCACTCACCCTCGCCGAGTCGGCTTTTTCTGCCATCGAAAAAGTTGGCATGCCAGAAGGGGGAATTATCCTTTCTCATGTAGCTATAGCTCTCGCCAAATCTAAAAAAGATCGTTCTAGTTATGACGCTTGGGGTCGCGCTAAGGCTCTCGCTAAAAACACTAGTCATCTACCCATCCCGCTTGAGATTCGCAACCCCGAGACCAAACTGATGAAAAATCTGGGCTATGGCAAAGATTATAAATGGGAAGCTAATTTCCATCACCCAAAAAGCTACCTACCCGAAGAAATCAAAGACCAAAAACTTTATTTTCCACCAAAAAAATAGAGAAGAAGTTGTCAAATCCCTCTTTTTATGCTTTAATATAAACAATTTAGTACCTTAATAGGAAAATTGTGTTGTAAAAGGAGGGGTAACCATGGAAGGTTTCTTAGACAAACGCAAATTAGAGAACGAAGCCAGTTTCAAGGAAGTTTTACACGTTTTAGACGAATCCTACAATCTTTTCAGTCTACGCTTCTGTTGGTCGGATATGCTTGAAACTTCAAAAACCGGCACCGAGTGGAAAGAGTACACGTCCTTTCAGACTCTAACTGATTTTAATCAAACACTGAGGTCCTGGTATCAAGATCAAAATGCGCCAGAACTCGAAGTGCCCAAGGAGATTCATGCTACTATTTCGGTTGACCGCATTACTAGTGTAATGCCGAGATGCGCCAAGCAACATGCTAGACACTATCGCAATGATCACATTAAATTTCGCACTTTTCAGTTTAGTGTCAAATCACTTCGGCACCTCACTAGGGCAGAAATTCGTGAACTTTTTAACGAATATAGTGTCCCTACCGATCTTAGAGATGCTATTAGTAAAGGCGATGTCTATGTTATTACTACCACCAGTGGCGAAGAACTAAATCTGGTTCATCGCACTACCGACCAAAAGGCCTAGGACCAAAAGGCTTAATGTCACCGAAAAAAGCAACACAATTTTTCACCCCCGAAGTCGGGGGTCTTTTTATTCTAAAACATTTACAAAAACCTCTTTACATGCTACAATCTACTTGACAGTCTGGTTATCAGACTATTTTTTATGGAAGGAGTATATGGCGCACATCACCCGCATCAAAGCAGGTCAATCTGGGTCAAAAAATTCAGATCAAACCACCAAAGCTTCTGGCAAAAATCCAGAACCTAAAAAACCGATTCAAGACAACGCCGAAATCCGCGCGGATATCACAGAATCAAAAGCCAACGACAAAAAGTCCCTTAAAAATGCCAAAAAACTGGCCAAATTAGAGAAAAAAGCCGAAAAGCTAGCCGCCAAGAAGGCCAAAAAAGCTTCCGGTGAAAAATCCAAGAACCCACTTATTCGTTTCTTGCTTTTTATCACCACCCCAATTCGTGCTTTCTTCCGCTACATTGCCGAATCTTGGCAGGAACTCAAGCAAGTACGCTGGCCGAACCGTAAAATGACCTGGAAGCTCGTCTTCGCCGTTATTTTATACACCGTCATCTTCGCCGCCCTCATTATGGTACTTGACGCATTGTTTACATTATTGTTTAATAATTTATTGAAATAGGAAAGAGAAAAAGGAAATCACATGGCAGTAAACCGTTATGACGACACCCTTCAATGGTACACCGTAAGCACCTACAGTGGCTACGAAGACAAGGTCGCCGAATCTATCAAACAACGTCTCGATAGTGCTGAATTCGAAGGTAAAATCCTCGATGCTATCGTACCAAAAGAAAAACAAATCGAAATTAAGAACGGCAAGCGCAAAATCGTCGATCGCAAGATTTTCCAGGGTTACGTTCTTGTTCAAATGCGCCTATCTGATGAAACTTGGTACATCATCCGCAACACCCCTGGTGTCACCGGCTTCGTCGGTACCGGCACTCAGCCAACCCCAGTTTCCGAAAAGGAAATCAATAAAATCAAGAAGCGTATGGGTGTGGAAGATCCAAAATACTCCGTCAACTACGCACTCAACGAAGTTATCGCCATCACTGATGGTCCATTCAAGGGCTTCGAAGGTACCATTGCTGAAATCGACTCCAGCAAAGGTAAACTCCGTGTCATGGTTTCCATGTTCGGTCGCGAGACGCCAGTCGAACTTGACGCTCTTCAAGTTAAAAAAATTGACTAATTCCATAAAAATCTTCTTAAAATCAGACTCATTTCGGGGTCTGATTTTTTAATCCATTAATCCCAATCTATTATCGAGGCCGTTTTGTTATCAAGACTGATTTATTTTAATTGCTTATGCTATAATCAGCTTATAGAAATTTTAAACGGAGAATCTAATGGAACCACAAATCCAAGTTAATTCGGAAATTGGTCGCCTCAAAACCGTGCTTCTTCACCGTCCAGGCGAAGAACTCGAGGCTCTCACTCCCGAATATATGAGCCGTATGCTTTTCGACGACGTGCCATACCTAAAGGTCGCACAAGAAGAACATGACACCTTCGCTAACGTCTTGCGTGAAAACGGCGTAGAGGTACTTTACCTCGATCAACTCGCCGCCGAAGCTCTCGCCAATGAAGAAGTGCGCGATCGCTTCATTGTCGAAATGGTTCGCGCTTCTAAACAAGAGGAAACTTTCTCAACTTTTGCCATCGTTAATTATCTTCAGACTCTCGACCCACTCACCATGGTGCGCAAAGTTATGGCCGGTGTTAAAAAGAGTGAAGTTGAAGATATGGAACCTACCAATAAGCAACTTCATCATTTCATGGTCAATGATTATCCATTCTATCTTGACCCGATGCCAAATCTTTATTTCACCCGTGACCCAGCCGCTTCCATCGGTAATGGTCTCACCATTAATAAGATGCACTGGCCAGCCCGTCGTCGCGAATCACTCTTCATGCAGTATATCTTGAAGTATCATCCACGTTTTGCCAACCAAAATATTCCAGTTTGGTACAATCGCAATAATCGCTTCTCCGTCGAAGGTGGTGATGAATTAGTCTTGAATAAGCACACCGTCGCCATTGGTATCTCCGAACGCACCGAAGCTGAAGCTATCGAACGTATCGCTTCACGTCTCTTCCATGACTCCGAATTTACTCGCGTTCTCGCCATTAAGATTCCAGCCAAGCGTGCCTTCATGCACCTCGACACCGTCTTTACCATGATTGATTACGACAAATTCTCCGTCCATCCAGAAATCATGACCGCCGGTGGTGAACTCGATATTTATGTCCTAGACAAATCCAACACTCATGTTGGCTACGAAGTTACCCATCGTCGTGACCTCACTAATGTCTTAGCTGAATCTCTTGGTGTATCAAAAGTTCAACTCATCCAATGTGGCAATGGTGACCCAATTGCGGCTGCTCGTGAACAGTGGAATGACGGCTCCAATACTCTCGCCATCGCTCCAGGCGTCGTAATTACCTACGATCGTAACTACGTCACCAATGAAGCCTTACGCAAGGCTGGTCTCAAAGTTATCGAAGTCGCTGGCAGCGAGCTCGGTCGTGGCCGTGGCGGTCCGCGTTGTATGTCTATGCCACTTTTCAGGGAGGAAATCTAATGTTAAATCTTAAAGGTCGCTCATTTTTAACTCTTAAAGACTTCACCCCACGCGAAGTTCAGACTATGCTGGAAACTGCCAAACAACTCAAAAACAATAAGCTCACTGGCGTTTCTAATAAAAACCACGAAGGGAAGACCATCGCTCTTCTCTTCGAAAAAGCTTCCACCAGAACTCGTTGCGCCTTCGTGTGTGGTGCCCGCGATCTCGGCATGCATGCTGAATATCTCGGCAAAGACGACATTCAGCTCGGCAAAAAAGAGTCTGTCCGTGACACCGCGCTGGTACTTGGTCGTATGTTTGACGGTATTGAATTCCGTGGTTTCGCCCACGAAACCGTTGAAGAACTTGCCAAATACGCTGGCGTTCCAGTCTGGAACGGCTTGACCGACAAATTCCACCCAACTCAAGGTCTTGCAGATATGCTCACCATTCAGGAGCATCTCGGCTACCTACGCGGTGCTCACCTCGCTTACGTAGGTGACGGCCGCAATAACGTCGCTAACACCTTAATGATTGCTTCGGCCCTCTTAGGTCTTCATTTTTCCATCGGTACCCCTCGCGAGCTTTTCCCAGAACAGTCACTTATCGATGAATGTAACGCTTTGATTGAAAAATATCAAACCGGCGCCACTATCAAAATCGTGGAAAATCCTTACGAAGCCGTCGCCGATGCCGATGCCATTTATACCGATGTCTGGGTTTCCATGGGCGAAGAAGACAAATTCGAAGAACGTATTAATCTGCTTAAATCCTACCAAGTTAATCGTGAACTGATGCAGGCTACTCGTAAGAAAAATACTATTTTCCTACACTGTTTGCCAGCCTTCCACGATAAGAAAACTAAGATTGGTAAAGAAATTCTCGAACAATACGGCCTTGATGCCATGGAAGTCTCTGACGAAGTCTTCTATAGTCCAAACAGTGTCGTCTTTGACCAAGCGGAAAACCGGGTTTATACCATTGAAGCAGTCATGGATTTAACTCTCTAGAACTCTCCAAAAATTCTACCCAAAATCCAGACTGATTTCAGTTTTCCACAATGAAAAAGAAGCAGACCCCCTGCTTCTTTTTTAGCATAAGTGTTATACTTGAGTCATATAAACCAAACTTATATGAAAGGACATATATGGTTGCAAAACCTCAAAAGGTGAAGAAACAACCAAAACAAAAAACCCCTCATACCAAGAAGGTATCGGCTTTTGCTGTTTTGTTTGCGATCATCGGCCTGATGGCAGCCCTAACCTGGGTTATTCCATCCGGTAAATATAACATGATTAAAGACCCGAATGATCCGTCTCAGGAAATTCGTGAAGCCGGTACCTACCAGCGCATCGACAAAGTCGAACGCACTGTCAATGAGGAAACTGGGGAAGTGACTACCATCGACCATCGCCAAGGGCTTTGGGATGTCTTTATGGCACCAATCAAAGGTATGGCTGATCGTCTTGATGTCATCATCTTTGTCTTGATTCTCGGTGGTTTCCTCGGCATTACCATGAAAACTGGCGCCCTCAATGCCGCTCTCGGTGGTCTTCTCAAGAAGATGAACGGTAAAGAAATTTTCCTTATCCCAATCTTAATGACCTTATTCGCTATTGGTGGTACCACTTATGGTATGCAAGAAGAAGCTGTCGCCTTTTATGCCCTTATCATTCCAGTCATGATGGCTGCTGGGTATAATTCCATGACCGCCATGATGATGATTGTCTTAGGTGGCGGAGTCGGCGTGCTAGCTTCCACGGTCAACCCATTTTCTACGGGTATTGCTGCCAGAACCGCTGACGTTCAACTCGGAAATATCCTTTGGATTCAAATGCTCGTACTTGTTGCCATGCTCGTACTCGCTATCCTTTTTGTCATGAATTACGCCAAAAAGGTCAAAGCTGGTAAATACGCTGACGATTCTTCCGTCGCTTCCACTTTTAAGCCAATAAATCTCAATAGTGTACCAGAATATAATTTCAAGCGCCAACTCATCATGGGGGTTTTCGCTGTCACTTTCGTGATTATGATTATCTCCCTCATCCCTTGGAGTGGTTTTAAAATTGACTTCTTCGATGTTTTACATGAGTTCTTTGCTGGGGTTCCAGTACTTTCCACTATGCTTGGCGTAAACCACAACGGCGCCCTTGGTACTTGGTACTTTAACGAAATCTCTACTCTCTTCCTTATTTCAACTGTGGTAATTGCCTTCATTTACCGTAAAGAGTTTAGTAAGAAAAATGTCTCCATCACCGACACTTTCATTAAAGGCTCTGAAGACCTCTTGAGTGTCGCTGTAATCATCGCCGTGGCAGCTGGCGTCGCTATCGTCATGCGCGCAGGTGGTATCGAAGACACCATTATTCACTGGGGTGAAAAAGGTCTCACCAATTTCAATGGCGGTCTTGTCGGAGTATTGGCCTACATTTTCTACCTCCCACTTTCCTTCATTATCCCATCCTCCTCTGGCCTCGCTGCGGCTTCCATGCCAATCATTGCACCAGTCTCTGAACTTGTCGGCAGTAATAAAGAAACCATGGTAGTAGCCTTCGCTAACGCCAACGGTCTCCTCAATATGATCGCCCCAACCATCGCTTCCTTGATGGCCGGACTCACACTTTCTGGCGTATCCTACAAGACTTGGGTCAAACGCGTCATGCCGCTAATGGTTGCTTTTGTTATCATTAGCCTATTCGCCGTCTTCGTTATGGGGATGATTTAATCATGGCCAAAATCGTCGTCGCTCTCGGTGGAAATGCTCTAAGCCGTGATGGCAAAGCTACCGCCAAAGATCAACTCGAAGTCGCCAACCAGACCGCCAAGGAGCTTGCCAAGCTCGTGGCGGCTGGCCACCAATTAGTCATCGT
>CAUTXE010000008.1:0-23107 GCA_963542185.1 uncultured Candidatus Saccharibacteria bacterium
TTTTAAATTCATATTTAAAGACTGTGAAAAATTGTTGCATACTTCCCTTTCTATTCCGCGTATTCGATAAAGATATCTTTTAGAGTTGATTCGAGGTCGCCAATTTGGTCGATCGGATATTTTTTGATGAGATCGCTCATGGTTTTGGTGCGGTCTTCGTCTTTTTTCAGGCGATAAACTAATTCGCCTTCGCGCAAAATCTCGGTTTGTTTTGGGAGGGCAGCGTGGATTTTTTCGACCTCATCTGATTTGACGAGAAGTTTATTCTTGCGGTGGTTTTTAAGAATTTGATGGAGATTGCCTTGGAGCTTAATTTCGCCTTCCTTCAAGATTAGAATATCATCACAGAATTCGGAAACGTAATCCATCTGATGGCTAGAGAAGAGGACGATTTTGCCGCGTTTGATTTGTTCACGTACCACCTCTTCGAGAAGTTGAGAGTTGACAGGGTCAAGACCAGAGAAAGGTTCATCGAAAATCACAATATCTGGGTTGTGAACGATACAGGAAATGAGCTGGATTTTTTGCTGGTTACCCTTGGAAAGAGTTTTAAGCTTAGCGTTCTTATAATCGGTCATTTGGAGGAAATCTAGCCAGTAGTCAATCGATGCGATGGCGGTTTTCTTATCGACGCCTTTTAGTGCGGCTAAATAAATTAACTGATCGACGATTTTGTCGTTCGGATAGAGACCGCGTTCCTCTGGGAGGTAGCCGAGGCTAACCTTGGAATAATCGATTGGCTTGCCGTCGAGGAGAACCTTGCCGGAAGTTGGCTGAAAAACTTGCATAAGAATGCGGATAGTGGTGGTTTTACCGGCGCCATTACGGCCGAGCAAGCCAAAAGCCTTGCCACTTTCGACGGTGAAACTAAGGTCTTTTAGGACTTTTTTGCCACCAAATTTTTTGGTGAGATTTTTGATTTCTAATTTCATTTTACCTCCATATTATATATATTATACACCTGTGCGATTTTGCTTGGAATTTGACTTAAATTTTACTGTGGTGATTTTTCATTAATTCAGTGACGCGTGTTTAATTAATGCCGGGAACTGGGAATTTTGCGGCGAGAGTTTCGACTTGATGGCGGATTTCGGTCAGCTGGGGTTCGGCGGTAGAGAGATTTTCTTCGGATTTTACGGATAGACAGATATCCATGACCTGCTTCATCCAATCGGCAATTTGCTGCATTTCGGTGACACCCATGCCGCGCGTGGTGATGGCTGGGGTGCCGAGTCGTACACCAGATGGACGGAAGGCAGCGGAAGTGTCTTCTGGGACGGCGTTGGCGTTCAGGGTGAGTCCGACGAGGTCGAGAGCGCGTTCATAAAATTTGCCATCGATACCGAAATTTTTCTTGACGTTGACGAGGATGAGATGATTATCGGTGCCATTGCCTTGCAGAATAAAACCGTGTTGCTTGAGAGCTTCGGCTAGAACTTTCGCGTTTTTAACGATTTGGGCGGAATAATTTTTAAAATCATCGGAGAGAGCTTCCTTAAAAGCGACGGCTTTAGCTGCAATAATGTGTTCGAGCGGGCCGCCCTGAGTACCTGGAAAGACTGCACGGTCGATGAGGATTGGGATATTTTCGAGAGTGCGCTCAGGTTTTTTTAGAGGTGAAGCGACGTTTCCTTTCGAGAGAATCAGACCGCCGCGTGGACCGCGAAGAGTTTTATGAGTGGTGGTGGTCATGACATGAAAACCATAATCGAGAGGATTCGGGTGTACACCGCCTGCGATGAGGCCGGCGACATGAGCCATATCAGCCATCAGAAGTGCACCGATTTTTTGGCCAATTCTGGCAATGCGGGCAAAATCCGGGATTTTCATGAAGGCAGAATAGCCGATGAGAATAATTTTCGGATGCTCAGCTTCGGCGAGGCGTTCAATTTCGTCGTAATCGAGGTCGCCTTCTGGTGTGACGCCATAATTAATAAATTGATAAATTTTGGCGGAACGGGTGACTGGGCAGCCATGAGTGAGGTGACCACCGTGGCCAAGATTCATAGCCAGAATTTTGTCACCAGGCTGACACCAGGCAAAATAAACCGCTTCATTAGCATTGGCGCCAGAGTGGGGCTGAACATTGGCGTGATCGGCGTGAAAAAGCTTCATCGCGCGGGCGATAGCGAGGCGTTCGATTTTATCAATATTGGTTTGACCGCCATAGTAACGATAATTTGGTAGGTCGGCGACGATGTTTGATTCATCGGCCGGGTCGTAATTCTCTAAATCTTGGAAGGATGGGTAGCCTTCGGAATATTTGTTAGTAAGGACGGTGCCCATAGCTTTTAAGACATCGGCGGAAACATAGTTTTCGCTCGGAATGAGTTCGAGGCCCTTAGATTGGCGGGTTTTTTCTTGATCAATCAGTGAAAAGACGATATCTGACATAATTTCTCCATGTTAAATTAGATGTGCGTTAAATAAATCACGTTAATAAACTGAAAAAATTAGTACATAGATATCAATTCTCTTTAATTCTGCTGTTTATTATACCTTAAAATTGACAAAAAAGTTAGAGGTTTGATATAATTACTCTATCGCAAGATGTTTGGGGCATTAGCTCAGTTGGCTAGAGCGCTTCAATGGCATTGAAGAGGTCATGAGTTCGAGTCTCATATGCTCCACCATTCAGGTTATAAAATAGTTTCCAACTATTTCGCAACCTATAAATGCCTGTTAAATCCCTCGTAAAAATAGAGGGCTATTTTTATGTCATTTTTACGACAAAAACATGCCAGAAATTATAATTTACCTCTATAATTTCGACGGTTAAATCCCCAAAAATCTCTCTTTATACAGAGTGTCTATAGCTCGTATTTTAGATGTTTAATTGCATAAATGCGTAGATTTGACATATAAGTCGATATATGATATAATCAAGACATAACCCGAATTGGTTATATAGTACATTTGAAACTTGGTACTTCAAAAAACGATTTCTATAGGGAGGGCTAGAAAATGGCTGAGAAGATTAATGGTGACATGAACATTATGGAGATGGTGATGACTATGAGCGAGGATAATCCCGGAGCAATATCTGTCATTATGGAGATGATGCAGGATCCTACTGGTCCGCGTGATATCCTTATGCTGGACAGCATGGATATTCGTGGCTCGTATCTCTATATGCTCAACAACGACTGCTGTCGGCGCGACCCGGCAAAGTTCAAGAGAACTCTGATGGTGCTTCGTTCGGGCGTCTTCACACAGGAACAGATCCATGAGAATTTGGAACGAGACTACGCGCTGCCCTTTATCGATGATTCTATTGAGATAGAAGGTGTTCCGTCTTATGACGATGACTTCGATGGCTTCGGCCCGACTCATCCCAAGTGGGACGAATGGTGCGAGGCACAGAAAGAATCATTCCGGCGCCGTACCGCTTAAGCACATCCTTTTTAAAGATCGCTCTCCTTGAGGGCGGTTTTTTACAGATAAAATTATTGGGTAGATAAATAGTCTCACTTTTCTCCCACACCATCTTTATAAAATAAGCATTTGCGTTTTGCGGTAAAATATATTTAGACTATTTACGGATGAGTCTTACCATATTATAATATTTGATATGGAAGAGATTAACTTGAGAGACTTGTTAATTTACTTTAGGAAGCACCTGTTGCTATTTTTTGCGATGGTGATTCTTTCTGTTTCAGCTGGTACGGCTTATACGGTTTTAGTCCAAAAACCTGAATATAAATCACGGGCGACGATTATTTTAAGCTCGGATAAATCGAAGACTACGGTGCAGAGCGAAATTACTGCGAATAAAAATTTGATTGATACCTATACTGAGGTGGTAAAATCGCATCGGGTGCTGGACCGGGTGATTGAAGAAAATAACTTGAAGGAATCTTATGAGGCTCTGAGTGCGAAGATTAATGTGTCTTCTTTGAAAAATACGGAGATTATTAGTATTTCGTTGGTGGATGCGAATGCCTATCGAAGTTATGAGGTTGCGAACTGGGTGGCGGATATTTTTAAGGAAGAAATTTCGCAGATTTATAATGACACGAGCGTGAATATCCTCGATCATGCGGTGGAGCCGAGGGGTCCATACAACATTGATGTAGTAAAACAAGAAATTATTTATATGGTGGCTGGTATGGTGCTGGGTTTCGGAATTATTTTGGTGCTGTTTTACTTCGATCGCACGATTAAAACCACGGAGCAGATTGACGAAATTTTCAAGCTGCCGATTTTTGGTCAGGTGCATAAATTAGAAACTGACAGACAGAAGAAAAAACGTAAGAAACTGGAAGCGAAATTGGCTAAATTAGAGGCGAAGCGTCTGAAGAAAGAGGAGAAGGAACAGCGCAAACTTGAGAAGCAGAAACAAAAGGAAGCGGAAAAAGAAGCGGAACTGAAAGCTGAGGCGGAAAAAATTGCCGCAGAAAAAGCGGCAGAAGAAGTGGCGGCCAAGGCAGCGGAAGAGGCGGAAAAAGCCAAAGGTACGCCTGAGAGACCATTTGTAGAAATTAAGGCGGTGGGGCGCAAGATCATCGCAGAAGAAAAAGCGATCCAAGAGAAAATTGCCTTAGAGCAGGAAAAAATCGCCGCGGAAAAAGAAGCAGAAATTGCCAATGTGGAAGAGGTGGAGATTGTGGAAGTCAATGAGGATTCCGAATTGGTACTACGCGATAATCCGAAGATGTCGGTGGCGGAAGATTTTCGTACAATTCGTACTAGCCTGTATTTTTCGTTAAATAATCAGAATTCGAATACGGTGCTGTTTTGTAGTTCGAGAGCGCATGAAGGTAAGAGTTTTATTATTTCGAACCTGGCGGTGGCTTTTGCGAAGACGAATAAAAAGGTGCTTTTGATTGACTGCGATATGCGCCTAGGTCGTCAACATGAAATTTTTGAATTAAGTAATCAGTTTGGTCTTTCAAATATTTTGGCGGAAGGTGATCTAAAGAAGCTGCGACAATATGCGATGAAAACTAATGTGAAGAATCTAGAAGTCATTACACGTGGGGTGGTGCCACCAAATCCAAGTGAGCTTCTGGAATCGAAGAAGATGGAAATGCTGCTCTCTGAAGTAAAGAAACATTATGATTATGTGCTAATCGATGGTACGCCGATTGAAGGAATTTCGGATTCTCTGATTTTGGCGAAGCGGGCAGATCGGGTGATTCTGGTTTGTGCAGCGAATGAAACTACGATTGAGGATTTGCAAAACTCGAAGCGGGCTCTAGAAGCGATTGAAATTAATATGCCTGGGATGATTTTGAATCAGGTGATAGATAAGCGCCGTGGTGGGAAGAATAATTATTATAGTTACTATAATAATTAAGATTTAGTTTATTTAGATTTTTGGGTTAGTGATCGATATGGAGTTTTTAATGTGTAGTGAACTACTTATGAGATTGTGTTTTGATTTTATTAAAAAGCTTGATGATTAAATACGTAATAATTGTGCCGAAGCTGACACCGAGAGTATCAATTAGAACATCTCGAAACTGAGCGGAGCGGCCGGGGACGAAAATTTGATGAAGCTCGTCAGTACAGGCGTAGAGGAAACTGAAGAGAATACTTATAACGAGTGGGCGCTTGATAAGGTCTTTGGGTGTGTTTCTTAGATTAATAAAAAAGAGGCTGCCTAGAATGGCATACTCGGTAAAATGGGCGGTTTTTCGCACCAGAAAAATCAGGGTGCTGAGACTAATCAGATTATTTTCTAGACCGTGACGGACGTGCGGAAAATTTTGGGCGATAAAATCAACGAAAAGATTGCTTTGGGCGTCGGAAGAATTGTGTCCGAAGGAGGACATAATGAAAATGAAACACATCTGTAAAATAAGCAGTGTGGGGAGAATGAGGCGACGAATTTTAATAGTCATTAGGACTATTTTACCATTTCGTGAGATATTCTTGGAGGTGGTATTGGATTACTTATTTGAGATGTTCTTGGAACTTGAATTGGATTACTGCGTGAGATATTCTTGGAGCTTGGCTCTGGCAGGGGATTTATTCGACGAGATAATCTTGGAGCTTGGTTTTAGCTTTATCGACGGTTTCTTGATATGGATGCCAAACAAAGTGTTTTGGCTCCGGATAAGTATAAGTGGAGGTGATATCGGCCTTACCATCGACGTCGATAGATTCGATTTGCCAGTTGGAAGAATTTGTCAGTTGTTTCTGGACGAGATATTTGAGGTCGTCAGGCGTAAAATTGGTCTGAATATTTTTAGCGATGGAATTAAAAATTTGATCTAACTTGGTGAGGTTGGTTTTGTCTTGCTGAAGTTTCTGGAGCAAAGCGGTGATAATTTTTTCCTGATTGCGTCCACGTTCGCGATCACCACCAGCCCAACTAATTGAGACACGTTCGCGCGCAAAATCTAAGGCTTCGTCACCATTTAGATGATGATTCCCTGGCTCGTAGTGACGATGGCCGTGATAAGTATTGACGACGTAAGGAATGTGAATATCGACGCCGCCGAGTTGATCGATGATGGTGGAAGTGGCATCGAAATTGATACGGGCATAGTAATTGAATTTAATACCATAGAAATTTTCTAGAGTATGGATGGATTCATTAACGCCATAAAGGCCAGCGTGGGTGAGCTTGTCGAGTTTGCCATTCATGGCGAGGGGGACATAAAAATCGCGCGGAGTATTTAGGAGGAGTATTTTGTGTTTGGCGGGATTGACTACCATAATGAGGTTAACGTCGGAGCGGGCGGCAAAAGGTAGGGTGTGGTCACGATTGTCGATGCCACTGAGATAAATAGTAAATGGAGAGTCGAGTGAGGCGTGAGTGGTGGTTTCGACGTGCTTGGGATTGACTTTAATTTCGACATCGGCAAGAATTTGGAGTTGGTTGTAGATGGATTCGTTATTGTCTTTCAAGGCGTCGAGGTAGGTGTGACCAAGAAAAATAGTTTGGAGCTGGTCATTGGTAGTTTTAGGATTAGCGAGCGCGGTGGTGAGGGCGAAGAGGTTGTCGTAGGTCTTGAGATTGACCTCTTCGAGAGGGGTTTTGAGGAAATCTGGACGGTTCCCTTCTACTGACGTGAGATATTGTTTGACGGTTTCGAAATAGGGGTCGCTAGTTAAAAGTCCTAGCGGCATGATGTTTCCTGATGTGGATTTTGCTAGGTTGGAATCTTTGAGTGTGATTAGGCTATATTTTTCGAAATAGGTTTCATTTTGACCGATTTTCGAGAAATAGTCGTTGTATTTGAAGAGGAAAAAAGTAAGGATTGAGGTGATAATTATAATAACTATCTGAAGAATTGACGAAAAAATGTGGTGACGAAAAATAAATAGAGGGGTGAGGATTATGAAAGTGATGAATATAACTATAAAAAATAGACCGGAACTAAGTAGATGTGATTGGTAGAGAGAATAGAGCATTAAGCTAACTGTAGTAATTGACAATATAGAACATACACAAGTTAGTATTTTATTAAATTTAGATTCTTGTTTTTTCATAGGGTATTCTTATATTATAATAAAATTCCTAGGCAAAAACCTAGGTTTTTTATTTTCGTCATGTGATTTAAAATTAGTTGAGGGCAAGATCTTGTTTAATCTTCGTTGTCGAAATATTGTCGGTTCTTGGTAGGTAAACTACTTCGCAAATATCTTTAAGTTTTTCGAAATTTTCATTACCTTCCCAATCACTGCCCATTACTACGGTGTCAATTTCATATTTTTTGACATCATCGCGCTTTTGACCCCAATTTTTTTCTGGGATAACTAAATCTACGTAACGAACTGCTTCAAGCATTTTCTTGCGGGTGGCGTAATCGTGATAAGCTTTTTTATTTTTGATAGCATTAAATTCGTCGGTGGAGACTGCAACAACTAGGTAGTCTCCCAGGGCTTTTGCTCTTCTTAAGATTTCAATATGACCAAAATGTAGTAAATCAAAAGTTCCGTAGGTTAATATTCTTTTCATATTATTTCTCTCCTTTTTCAATAATTTTAGTATTTTTAATAGCTTTCGATACATATTTAAAAGACATTAAAATTCCGGCTCCAACATAGTAAACGAAGCAATAGATTACAACAATATCATATGCCTTAAAGATTGCGGCCAAAAGTACGAGAATTGGCAGTATGCCACCAACGCCAAAATCAGCTTCCAGGTGAACTAATAATGACTTTGTTTGTTTTTCGTCGGTTCTTTTTTCAATTTCGGCTTTCATTTTGCCTTGATCGACTAGTTCTCTTTCGGTTGATTTATATTTTTGATAGATTAAGCGCATTAATGTATCAGAAGTGGATGCAAGTACGCCTAAGATAATAATGATTATTGTGGAATTTGCACTAAAAATTACTCCATTATTTTGATATGCAGCGATCCCAAGCGAACTACATAGTAAAGCTACTAAAATATAACTACTAATCCCATCAGCAAATCCACCAAATGGTTGCTTTTTAACTGATCTTGCGATATTTCCATCCGTGCAATCTAGAATGAGCCAAACATTAACTAAAATTGCACCAATAACGTTAATTGTATGATTTGGTAATGCAATAAAAATACAGGCAATTATCGAAAGAATGGCGGAAAAATATGAAACAGTATTTGCTGAAATATTAAGCTTGGTGGCTATACTAGCACAATAGAATGAGATTGGACGATAAAAAATTCTAGAGAGAATTGGGTCTTTGACTCTCTTCCATTCTGGCAAATTATCTTTAAAGTATTTGTGATTGTATTTAGTCTTGTTCATAATGTTTCTCCTAGAATATTTTAGCGGTTTAATTGGATTCAGCTTTTAGTTTTTCATGACTATCGATTTGATTTAAATATATTGATTCTAAAGAAGATATGTTATTGATAATATTATATTTTTCTAGTAGGCCAATATTGGATTCTATTCGTTCGGTATGTATTTTTTTTACAAACTCTTTTATGTCGAATACTATGAAATCAATATTTTCTGTAATCTTGGCTTCTTTTGGTATTTTATCGCTAGCTAGACACGGTAGTCCATTCATCTGCGCCTCAATAAGTACCATACCTAATCCTTCATATAAACTTGGTAAGCAAAAAAAATCCATTGCGGAATAAAGTTTGTTGGTATCTTCGCGTTGACCTAGGAATAACACAGAATCTGAAAGATCAAGCTTTTCGACCTTGGCTTTAATTTTTTCTTCGAGTGGGCCGGTGCCGATGAGGAGAAGTTTAGAGTCTGGGTTTTTGGTGTGATATTCCTTAAATACATCAATCAGAAAATCGTGATTTTTTTGCTGGACAAAACGACCGACGTGGCCAATAACGGTAGTTTTTTCGTCAATGTCTAATTCCTTACGAAGTTTCTTACGAGCGTCAGAATCAAACTTAAATTTATCGAGGTCGATGGCATTATGTATAATTTTAACTTTACCCTGGTCGAAGGTTTTATCGCCAAAGAGGTAGCGGCCAGCTAGTTCGGAACAAGCAAAATAATCGGTGGCGTATTTTTTACTAAATGGACGCAAATTATTTTTAATAATATTGCGCTTCCATTCTTTAGGATTGCTGGTGGAATGACTGTGAGAAATGCGAATAGGTATCCCAGCTTTTTTCGCGGCGTAAAGTGGAAAAACTGAGAGGGTATTTACGTTGGAATGAACGATACGATATTGGTTTTTGCGGAATAGATCTTCGAGAGCCTTGAGATACTGAGGTAGTTTTTGATATTTTGGCACCAGGAAGACGCGGCCACCGAGTTTTTTGATTTCGTCATACGGAATACGGGTAGAATCTTCGTCACAGATAAAATCAAATTGGACTTTGGTGTGATCGAGGTGACGATAGTAATTCATAATCACAGATTCGACGCCGCCGCCAATCCATTTACCCATAATTTGAGCAACAATAATCGGTTTTTTAGAACTTTCTGTTTGGCTCATCTTGTGAGTCTCGATCTTCCTTTATTTATAAAACCACAACCTCAACTTTGCAGTTTTTTCTTATTAATTATTAATATTCTATAACTTTTTACAGATAGAGTCAACTTGATAACAGATAAAAATATATCAAAAGCAAATATGGCTTATGACTCGAAATTTTTATATGGATCTAGAGTCTTTATCTCATGGATTTTTGTGCATAAAAAAGAACCGAAGAAACTCCGGCTCTTAGAATATTTAAGTTGGGCGATTAGTCAGTTTTATGATTATTTTTTCATTAGTTGCAAAATTTTGCGGCATAATACCCCCCCCTAAAAATTAAATTTGCGCGGCTTTTTGTATGGCTCCAAATCGCCACTTTTGGAACGAATTTTTTCATCTAACTTTTTCAATTTAGTTCTCTGAGTTTGAATTTCACTAAAAGCACGACTTTTCTTGCGCTTGAGATTATCAATTTCGAATTTTACAATTCTCTGTTCTTTGAGTAGATCCTCCAGTTCGCGATTCAGTGTCTCGATAAGACTTTTCTGAGGTCTGGATTTGAGATTTTCAGCGGCAAGCTGAATTCTAAGCCTCTCAATCGGCCCATAAAAGGCACTGTGACGCTTAATAGTAGCATTGTACTCGGCACGAATTAAATCGTGTTTAGCTTCGGCCTCCTTAATACTACGATTAGTCTCACGGTAATTGGCTTTCAAAACGGCAATTTCAGAATTTTCTGACATAAACACCCTCCTTGTTAATGTGCACGCCAAAAAATATAGGCGTAAATACGATACACCTATATTATACCAGATTTAGTCAAAAATGCAAAATTGACGATGGGGGGGTAGGTCCACGCTGGTGAAAAATATAGTTCCGGAATTAGGTGCGGTTTTTTGGATTAAAGTAAACCGTAAAAGTAGTGCGGTTGTTTTGATTACTACATTTGATAATCAAGCCGTTCTGATCGCAGAGAGTTTTGGCGATGGCGAGACCGAGGCCGGAACCTTCTTTCGATTTGTCGGTTTGATAGAAGCGATCGAAGATTTTTTCGAGGTCCTCGGTTTTAATTTTTGCGCCGTCGTTTGAAATAAAAAGGGAGGTCTTGGTGAGATGGATTTCGAGAGTTTGCTCGCCGTATTTGATAGCGTTATCGAGGAGAATGTCGAGAATTTGGAGAATATCTTGTTTGGGTAGTTGATGGATGAAAGAGCCGGGGAGGCTAGTGTAATGGATCTTGCCAGAGAATTTCGGGGTGAATAATTCGATACGTTTTTTAATCTCAGCGTTAAGATTGACGCGTTCGGTGGTACTTTTTATGATACTGCTGGCATCCATCCTGGCGAGCTGCAAAAGATCTAAGACTAGTTTATTTGCATGATTAATTTCGGTTTCAATATTGTTTTTCCAGCGCTGATTTTCTTTATCTACCTCAAGCGCCTCGATGTTAGCTTGGATGACAGCGAGGGGGGTTTTTAACTCATGAGAGGCATTGGCGATGAAGATTTTTTGACGGTCGTAGGAATTTTTCACCGGCTCGACGATGCGCTTTGAGGCGTAGACGATAATAATTAAGACCGCAGTTTCGACAATAATATCGACCGTAACCAGTGAAGCTATGAGGCGGCCCTGACCTTCGGCGCGATCAGACTGGATGAAATTACGCAGTTCTTCGTCGTCGAAATGATGCTCTGAGGCGTTGTTCTGAAAATCTGGTTCGTGATGATGATCAGGTGCGGGACGCGAAGCGGTGGAAAAAATCATGATAAGAATTCCCGACAAAACCAAGACCGTCGTGGTGACGGCCATGGTGATAATGATGATGCGCTTACGAAGTTTTTGAAACATAAGTCTATTATATTACTTATCGGTTAATTTATAACCTAGTCCGCGCATTGTGACAATATTAGTTTTACTTTTGATTTTCTTAAGTAGCTTACGGATACGAGAAATGTAGGATTCGATGTAATTGTCTTCGCCGAAACCATCTTCGCCCCAAACTTTGGCCAGTAGGTGTTCTTTATTGATGAGAAGTTCTGGAGATTTGATAAATTCACTGAGAATTTCGACTTCTTTGGCGGTCAATTGTTCGCCGTTCAAAGTAGCATTGGTCTTATCGAGAGTGAGGTCACTATAAGAAATGGTATTGATATTAATGTTCTTTGGACGACGGACCAGGGCTTTAATACGGGCAATCAATTCGGCAGTTTTAAATGGTTTGGCGAGATAATCGTCAGCGCCGTGCTCGAGATTACTGATTTTGGTTTCGACTTCCGAGAGGGCGGAAAGCATAATGACTGGAGTTTGAATTTGTTTTTCACGCATACGCTTCAAGATATCGGTGCCGGAAAGTTTTGGCAACATAATATCTAGTACTACGCAATCGTAAATTTCATCGAGGGCTTTTTCAAGACCATCTTCGCCATTATTAACGTGATCGACGGTGATACCTTGTTTTTCTAAATTGTGCTTGACGGCTTCGGCGAGAAAGACGGCATCTTCGACATAAAGTACTCTCATGTGATTCTCCTTATTTATTTATAATACCATTTTGCGCCGGTAACTTGAAATGAACCTGAAAAAATATTTTAGTAAATTTTAAGGTTTCTTTCAGAATACGACGGAATAATAGGGTGGTAAACAACTAAATAAGGAGCGTTTTCAAATGGAAAATGAATCAACCGATCATAAATCTAACCGTAAGGACAAGGCTGGGTTGGTGGTGGCTGGTGTATTAGCGGGGGCGGTGGTAACTTCAGCTGGATGTCTGGCTTATACTAAACTCGCAGCGAATAATAATCCTGGAGGTACGCCACCAACACAGCAAATGCAAAATGGCATGCCTGGTGGAATTAATGGCCAGGGTGGCCCTGGCGGTCAAGGCGGTCCACAAGGTGGTCCGAGTAGCTCGAATAATAATCAAGGTGCCCCATCTGACCAAAATAATGGACAAAATAATTCTCAGGGTCAAGGTGGTCCTGGCGGACAGGGTAGTCAACAGGGAGGCCCGAACGGTTCAAGTAACGGTCAAGGAGGCCCTGGTGGTCAAGGTGGCCCACAGGGTAATCAGCAAAGTGGACCAAATGGGCAAAATAACGGTCAAGGTGGTCCTTCCGGAAATCAACAGGGTGGCCGGCAAGGTGGACCTAATGGTCAAAACAATGGTCAAGGTGGTCCTTCCGGAAATCATGGAACCCCTCCAAACTTCCAAAACGGTGGCGGGAACGGCGGTCCATCTAATCAAGGTGGCCGACATTAAGTCATTAGTTTTAATTCCCTCTTAGACTCTACAATTTAAACCTCGCTCAATTTAATAATAAATTCACAGATAAGGAGATTATAGTGAGTAAACAGCATCAAAAAATTCAGGCGGCTATAATCATTATGGTCCTAGCTTTAGGTGTAATCTGGTTTTTAATTATTGATTCGGTCAATAGTAAAACTTCCACCAGTTCGGTGAATTATAATTCTTCGTCTCTGACTGGTGGAAGCGCATCGATCAGTTATGCGTCGGCCAAAAGTCTTACATCAAATGAAGATATTACAAGTGGCGCATATCAGTCGACTACGGCAAATGAAAATACTATTTCCGCTTCTGGTAAAATAACCTCTACACTTTCTGATATTACAGTTTCTAAAACTGGCGACTCGAATGGCGGTGATAGTACAAGTTTTTATGGCACGAATTCAGCAATTTTAGCCAAGAATGGCGCGAATCTAACAATTAAAAACGCTACAATTACCACGGATGCGACTGGTACAAATGGTGTCTTCAGCTATGGTGGATCAGCGTCGACGAATAACTCGTCTTCCGACGGTACGACAGTGAATATTTCGGATTCGACAATCACTACCTCGAAAGACAATGCGGGTGGTATTATGACGACCGGTGGTGGTGTGATGAATGCGAAGAGTTTGAAGATTACTACGGCCGGGACTTCTAGTGCGGCGATTCGTACGGATCGTGGAGGTGGGACAGTTACGGTAGATGAAGGTACGTATAAAACCACCGGTAAGGGTTCGCCAGCGATATATTCTACAGCGGATGTGACGGTAAAAAATGCTTATCTCGAGGCTACGGCTTCTGAGGGCGCGATTATTGAAGGTAAAAATACAATCACTCTTGATAACGTGACCCTAGTAGATACGAATAATACCTTGAATGGTCAGTCGACGACTTATAAAAATATTTTTCTCTACCAATCAATGAGTGGCGATGCGGCGACCGGCAAGGCGGTATTTACCTCGAAGAATTCGAAAATTACCACTAATAAGGGCGATAGTTTTTATGTAACCAATACCACGGCGGAGATTAATCTGGAAAATAATACGATTGTAAATAATGACTCGACGGGTAATTTCTTGAGAATTCAGAAGGATTCGTGGGGTAATTCCGGTAGTAATGGTGGCGTGGTGACATTAAATCTGACTAATCAAGCTGCAGATGGTAATATTGTGGTGGATGAGATCTCCTCGCTAACTATGAACCTTTCGAATGGCTCGAAGTATTCAGGCGCGATTAATGCGGCAAATGCTGGTAAAGTTTATCTGACGCTTGATGGTTCTAGTACTTTGACCTTGACCGGCGACACTTATGTCACTTCTTTGACGAATGCCGATTCGACTAATAGTAATATTAACTTGAATGGCCATAAACTGTATGTGAATGGCGTACTTTGGTCGAAATAAGTTGTAAAGATAAAAATGGGAGCCTTTCTGGCTCCCATTTTTGTTGGGCGACAATGTATAGTTTCGTAATGTTTAGATTTAAAATATAATAAATTATTAAAAATCTAGAAATTAGTTTTGTAAAAGCTGTATGAAATTATTGTATTGTGCTTTTCTTAGATCAGCCATATAGGCATAAAATTCAGCTTTTTCTTCATGGTAAGTTGCTTTCTGACAATCGCAGCCAAAATATTTATCAATTTCTTTTACATACTCACCGAAGTGGTAATTGGATTTACCTTCGTTGATGTATTCAGATCGTCTAGCGGTTTCCGCTGCTCTTTCCAGATTGATTACTTGATTAGTAGTAAGCTTGCCATCAGGTGTACATTCCAATATTCCAGGTATCATACATTTTTTATCAGTTGCAGTTAAGGTTCTATAAGGCAGGTCCTCATGTTTGATATGTATCATTTTACATTTCCTCCTTTGTAGGAAAAATGCCCAACAATGTCTATATTATACATCTTTTTGGGTGTTTTGGCAAGCGGGATAAAGATAGAGACTAGAAGTAATGTTTTATTTTTAAGATAGCAATAATAGGTTTTTGTTAATTACTATTCTTTTTATCTTCACGTTTTCCGAGGCGCTTGGAGGTGCGACTACTGGAGAAAACGACAGCTTTACTAAGAGTATAGTTTACGATAATGACAATAATATTACAGATAACTTTCCAAATAAGTTTATTTTGGCCGCAAACATCGACGGAAAGCCACATGATAAAGACTTCAATGCCAAGTGTAATTAGGCGTGCAATGAAAAAAAGTATCGCTTCGCGAAGGATAGCGGCGTGAGTTTTGGCGGTGCTTTCAAAAACATAGAGACGATTGGTAATAAAAACAAAGGCTACGGCAACGACCCAGGCCCAGATGGTGGCTGGAATGGTTTCAATTTTGAGAATTTCGGCAAAGATATAGAAGCTAATAAGGTTGACGACAGTCGTGAGGACGCCGAAAACAAAATACAATACAATATGCTTATTGTAATTAATAAAACGTTTGAGATAAGATGGTGATTTGAGGGCTTTAATCAGGTTTTTGAGATTGATTTGATAAAGCACTGCGGATTCATTAGTTTCTGCCATGACTTTATTATAGCGGATATTGCGGATTTTTGTTCGACTTTTGATTGATTTCGCTTATGTTGGACGGAATTTTTCTATTTTTTGTTCGATTTCGCTTATGTTGGGTTATAATAATGAAGATTGCTTATGTTAAACAATAGAACCTAGAATGGGGGTATTTTTTATGCGCAAAGAAATGTTAACTTTTTTTGAGAAATTCAATAATCTACATTCAAAGACCGCCGGCATCGAATTAAATCTGAGTAAAGAATTGGGTTGGAGCTATTTTACCATCAAATACACTCAGGATAAGCTGCCGGATGAGGTGGAATTTCGATTATTAGAAGATTCTCTTGGCACATTTACGGGGGCGGAATTAACTTTTCTCTCGAATTATCGGGATTTTAAGGAAACCAAAACCATTGTGGTGCGCATCTCGCAGACTTATCGACATCTAGCGACCTGCTGGATTCGTGATTTTAGTAGTTTTCTGGTAGAAAACTATAAACTTGCGGCAATGTCTGCCTAGCCCGTGATTCACGGGCTTTTTTTCTCGGAATAAAAAATACTCTTCGCATAAAAATGCTTTTTTGTCATAAAAAATACTCCCCAGAAGAGGAGTATTTTCTTTTGATTAACGCTTGGAGAATTGTTCGCGTTTGCGAGCAGAACGTAAACCGTATTTTTTGCGTTCTTTTTCGCGTGGGTCGCGCTTGATGAGACCAGCTTTTTTCAAGACTGGACGTAGGTCTGGGAATTCCAAGGTAAGAGCCTTAGAGATAGCCAATTTGATAGCGTCGACTTGACCAGCTAGACCACCACCGGAAACCAGGATGGTAACATCAAATTCTTTTTGCTTGTTAACGAGAGCTAAAGGATCGGTCACTTCAGCAAGCAGGCTTTTGTTTAGAGAAAGATACTCTAGAGCTGGCTTGTTATTGATGGTGATTTCACCTTTACCCTTAAATAGACGTGCGCGAGCAGTAGCTGCTTTGCGACGACCAAGTCCGTAGGAATATTTGGTTGCCATTATTTAATCTCCTTTGGATTTTGAGCGGAATGAGTGTGCTCAGCGCCATTGAAGACACGGAGACGAGCTAAACGATCGTCAGCGAGTTTGTTCTTTGGAAGCATGCCTTTGACAGCTTCTTTGATGGCGTAAGCTGGATTCTTCTCGATGATTTCTTCGAGTTTAAGCTCGGTGAGACCACCTGGGAATCCACTGTGACGGTAGTACATTTTTTCAACCATCTTGTTGCCAGTAACTTGGATGTTCTTGGCGTTCAAGACGATGACGTAGTCACCATTGTCAATGTGTGGAGTGTAAGTAACTTTAGACTTACCCATAAGTTTGTCAGCGATAACGACAGCTAATTTACCAAGTGGCAAAGAAGCGGCATCGATAACATACCATTCGCGCTTGATTTCAGCGGTTTTTTGGCTAAAAGTCTTCATTATTTAGCCTCCTTAGTTAGGTTGATAGAATCGACAAATGAGATAGTACCCATTTCAGCGTGGTCACCCTTGCGGAAGCCAGCGCGTTCAATTCTGAGGTAGCCAGAATCACGTTCGATTTGAGGAGCGATGACATCCATCAAGAGGTCTGCAACTTCAAGGTCATCCAATCTTGCGATGAGGAGACGGCGATTAGCGAGACCACCTTTTTTGGCGATGGTGATAAGCTTCTCGGTGTAGCGGCGCATTTCTTTGGCGCGAGCTAGAGTCACGGTGATCGACTGGTATTTGATCAGAGAGCACATCAGCCCACGTAGTAGTGCCCTTCTCTGGTCGGTTTCACGGCCGAACTTGCGGCCTTTATATCCGTGGCGATGCATTAGATATTTAACTCCTTAAGTTTATTTTTGACTTCATCAAGAGCCTTTTGACCGAAGCCTTTGAGGTCCTTGAGGTCGGTTTCAGATAAGACAACGAGGTCTCTGATAGTGTGAATTGCGTTGTTCACAAGAGCGTTAGCAGTACGAGCTGATAAGCCTAATTCTTCGATTGGAAGCATAAGGCCAGCATCCTCCTGTTCATTCTTGGAGCCTGGAGCTGGAGCGGTGTCAGCGACAGTTTTTCCAGCAAGAGCCTGATATTGATTCACAAGAATCGCAGCGGCTTCTTCGAAGGCTTCACGTGGGGTGATGGTACCATCGGTTTCGATGGTGATAGTCAATTGTTGAAGATTGATATCTTGACCAACACGAGTGTTTTCGGCATTGAAACGAACGCGAATTACAGGGGTGAAGACAGCATCGAGAGCGATCATGTCGCTATGAATGCGTTCTTCGGCTGAGCGCTCAATGGTAAGATAACCACGGCCAGATTCGACGATGAAGCGCATCTTCAAAGTGTAATTTGGATCATCGATGTGACAAATTACCTGGTTTGGGTTAGCGATTTCAACTTCGTTAGTAAGTTTAATATCGCCGGCGACAACACGTGCGTCACCATCTTTTTTAGATTGTTCGCTACCTTTGATTTCAAGAGTAAGCTCGACTGGAGCGTCGGAGTGGCTCTTAAAACGAATGTTTTTAAGGTTGAGCATGATGTCGACGACATCTTCACGAATACCTTCGATTGCAGTGAATTCGTGAGTAGTACCTTCGATACTGAAGGAAGTAATTGCAGCACCCTTAATACTTGAGAGTAAGACGCGGCGGAGAGAGTTACCTAAAGTGTTACCATAGCCGTAGTAAAGTGGTTTGATTACAAATGAGGCACAGTTCTCGGATACGTCGATGACTTCTGCAAGATTTGCTTCGTGAATTACTTTTGTTGTCATTTTTCTCCTTAGCGTGAGTAATACTCAACGATTAGTTGTTCGTTAATGCCTGCTTCGGCTTCTTCGCGTTTTGGCTTGCCAGTAATTTCGATAGTCATTTTCTTAGCATCAGACTTCATCCAGCTGAGTGGAGTAACACCACTGGCAGCGACGATGTTGTCGAGATTCTTGAAGTATTCAGACTTTTGAGACTTAGCGCGTACTTCGAGTTTGTCACCAGCCTTCAAGCGGATTGAAGGGATGTCAATACGGCGACCGTTAAGAGTGAAGTGTCCGTGAGAGACAAGTTGGCGTGCTTGGCGACGAGTAGAAGCGAAACCAGCGCGGAAAACAACGTTATCTGCGCGGCGTTCTAGGAATTCTAGAAGGATTTCACCGGTTAGACCTTCGGCCTTTTGGGCTTCTTTCATCAATTTAGCAAATTGTTTTTCGAGAAGACCATAGAGTCTACGAACTTTTTGCTTTTCGCGAAGTTGGGTAAGATACAAGCTACCACCGCGAACTCGCATATCACCGTGCTGACCTGGAATACCAGATTTTTTAGCCATGATTTTGTGAGCTTTTGGTGCTAGGGCAAAGCCCTCGCGACGACTTTGTTTGACAATTGGAGATTTATCTCGTGCCATTACGGTTTCCTCTCTCCTTTAGGACGTACACCACCATGAGCGATAGGTGTTTGGTCGGTTATACTATCAATTTTAATGCCAAGACCTGAGATAGCACGGATAGCACTATCGCGACCGAGACCGATACCCTTGACGTAAACATCAACGGAGTTCAGACCGTGATCTTTCTTGGCGATTTCGCCAGCTTTTTCAGCGGCGATTTGAGCAGCGTAAGCTGTACCCTTCTTGGAACCTCTAAAACCGTTAGCACCAGCGGATGACTGAGCGAGGACTTGGCCTTTCTTGTCAGAGACGCTAATGATGGTGTTATTAAAGGTGGCCTTGATGTGGACCTGACCAGAGGTAACAATACGCTTGCCCTTCTTGGTTTTGACTTTGACTTCTTCAGTTCTAACTTCTTCTGTCATAATTTACTCCACTAACTAGGTTTTACTTGCTGCTTTTGGTTGTGTTCCACCGACCGCGATCGCCTTACCCTTACGTGTACGTGCGTTCGTACGAGTACGTTGGCCGTTGACTGGAAGACCAGCCTTGTGGCGGATACCTTTATAAGAATTGATATCCTTAATGCGTTTGATATTGTTTGTTACGAGGCGACGCAGATCACCTTCGACTTGATATTTGCTAGAAATAATGTCGTTGATTTTCTGTTCCTCAGCCTCGGTGAGATCTTTCACCCGAGTGGTAGGCTCAATTTTGGCCTCCGCAAGGATGGCTTTTGAGGTAGTGCGTCCGATACCAAAAACGTAAGTAAGGGCAATCCATACTTGCTTTTCGGAAGGGATGACTACGCTAGCAATTCTTGCCATGCTTAACCCTGCCTTTGCTTATTCTTAGGTTTTTTCTTGTTGATGACACGTAGCACGCCTTTGCGACGAACATAGATATCATCAGGGGAGATTTTCTTTACACTTGCACGTACTTTCACTGTGTAAAAATCCTTTCCTTGTTAATCTATTTTAGGTACTAATGAAAAAGCGGAAATTTTTTCAGAGTTCGCCAAAATAGGGTTGATATTATTTAAGGCGGAAGCTGATACGGCCCTTCGTAAGATCGTAAGGGGTAAGTTCAACCTCAACCTTGTCACCTGGCACAAGACGGATAAAGTTTTTGCGCATTTTTCCGCTCATGTGCGCAATAATAATATGACCATTCTCAAGTTCTACTCGAAATTGAGTATTTGGTAATGCATCGACGACAGTGCCGCCTAATTTAATCACTTCCTTTTGACTAGCCATAAATTATTTACCTATTTTACCAGAGATTTTTAAAAATGTAAAGAGGTTAAAATCTGAGAATTTGGTGCTAAAATTAATAAAAAGGAGGTAAAGTGTCCGGGGAGAGACTGTCTAATTCTAATAGTCAAAATAAAAATACGAGTGCATTCGATGGTTTTGCGGAACGCGTCAAGCGTGAGCAGGAGTTTGTCGAGCGGAGACGTGAAGATACCAGACACTGGGCGCGCTACTATGTGGGAGCGGAGCAGGCTTTTGATCGAAGGGTGAAAGCTAATAAAATTTCGGAAACTGAGTTTATGAAATGGGAAGATGAAGTCGGTGGAGCTTTTTTCAAAATGAAAGAGGCTGAATATGATGCCTGCTATACGTCGAAATATGAGAAAGATCGTGAAGAAAGGATTTCAATGAATGACCGCACTGTTACGGCTGAGGTGTATGCGGGTAATTTTTACGAAGAAAGAACTGAGATTTTGAAGCAGAAAATTCTGGAAAATCCAAATCCTAAAGAGCGCGATGCACAGTTGAAGATTCTGGGCGATTTACCCGATAAAGTTTGTTCTCATATTGAAGCGGAGCGAGACTTTGATCTGAAAAAAATTGATGGAAGGGCCTATCTAAGTGCTCGAAAGAATGTACACAATAGTTTAATTAGAAATCTCAATGAAATTAATAAACTTGCAGACAATTATGGTGTAAGGAGATTGACCTTCAGAAATTTTTTAACAAATGATGATCGCTATGATGAATACAAAGATATCTATCTAGATACGGATGGGAGATATGAATATGATCGTAGTAGTGTCGAGAAATATATGCGAATAGCTTTTGCGGATCTTTATGATCAGGCAGAAAATGATGGGACTCTTCGGGTTGCCTCTAATAAACAATCAAAGACGGCATATTTTCATAGTTTGGGAGAGGATTAAAAGTAAAAAGCCCCAGCATACTGGGGCGAGGAGGGATGAAGAAGTTTAGTAATTAAAAACTTCTATGGTGCGTTTTAAAAAAACGCGAGAATAATCTTTAAGTTCCTCTTCTTTGGGTTTTTCGGGTAGCTTGCAGTATTCTGCAATTTGAGTTGCAATTTGCTTTTTTTCTGTCTCAGAGAGACATTCTGGTCCTAGGCTGCGAAGCCTAGAAAATGTTTTAGTATGTACTAATTTCCTGAAAACTTCATCCTTGAAGATTTCTTCTGGTATTGTGTAGACATTTTCTTGAATTCTTGTCATAAAATCACCTCGAATTCTACTGGCTGCTTCCCTGCAAAGTTGAAATGTGCGATATAAAATACATATTCAAAAAGAATATTATGATATGATAGCACTATTTGTAGATTTTGTCAAGAATAAAGATTACGCTTAGAGACGGTAATAATTTTGCGGTTGGATTAGGCTTATTGATAATCTATTGGCTTTGCTTAGCGGTTTCTTGCACGAGGGTAGCACGTAGGAATTGGCGTGAAAGATAGGTCTTTTGCACGTCTGACCAGGCGCCGGTACAGGTAATAATACTAATGGAATCTTGGCCAGTGACTGGTGATTCGAGCATGGCAGACATTTTCTCATTGGCGTCAGCCAGGGCTACGGTTTGATTTTCATAGACACGATAGGTGAGTTTGGTACCATCACCCATTTCAATCTGAATCTGATCACCTGCGACGAGGCTGTTTAGATGCTTAAACACGCCGGCGGCGGTAGGCCCACCATTATGACCGACGAAAAGTGCAGTTTTACCGGTAAGTGGTGGGAGGGTGCCAGTATACCATCCCACATCAAAAATACTATTTGGGGTACTAATGGCACCTTTGCCGGTGAGCCCAACTGGTAAAATACGGGCATTTTTTACGCCTAATTTTTCAATACTCATAAAACGAGGCTTATCGTAGGCAACAGAGTAAGAATTAGTTTTATCTTCAGAAATTGGAGTTTCATCCACGGAAGCTTGATCGGTTTCGAGATCAAGATTAGACTTCGGTAGCATTCTTTCACTACCTTCTTTGGATTTGTAATAATGGTCTTCCCAGAAATATAGACGCGCGGTGACGATGGCAAAAATTAGAGCCAAGATGATAAATGGGAGATTGATGAGGATTTTAGATTTTGATTTAACTTCGAGAGACATCCCACCCAGCTTTCTTATTTATAATCGTCGTAAGTTACCATAAGAGCGCGTGAATCAAGTTGACGGAGATTTTCGAGGGCTACGGTCACCACGATGAGAAGTCCGGTGCCAGATAGGGAGAGTCCCATCGGAGCGTCGCTAAGCATGATGGCGACATAGTCAGTAATGAATGGAATCATGGCAATAAAGCCAAGTGCAAGAGCACCGAATAAATTGAGACGAGTCATGACTTTTTCTAGATAATTAGCCGTGGTCATACCTGGACGGACACCTTCGATGAAGCCGCCTTGTTTTTGAAGATTATCAGCAATTTCTTTGGTATTGAAGATAATTGAGGTATAGAAGTAGGTAAAGAGGACTACGAGCAGGAAGTAGAGAGCTGGGTAGATAAACCAACGTTCGTTGATACCGTTTGGATAAAGGGTCTTAAAATTTGAAGCGTTTGGCATGGTAAAGATTTCACTAATAGTTTTAGCCATAGCATTTCCCTTATCCATACTAGAAATTAGTTGTCCGACGAGAGCTGGAAGCGAGAGGAAGGCGGTAGCAAAGATAACTGGTACCACACCGGCAGAGATTAGCTTCAAAGGCAGAATAGATTTGATGCCACCATAGGCACTGTTGCCATGGATACGTTTTGCGTAATTGATGGTGATAATGCGCTGAGCTTCGTTGAGCTTGACGAGCCAATAAAGAATTAGGATTA
>CAUTXE010000009.1:0-21162 GCA_963542185.1 uncultured Candidatus Saccharibacteria bacterium
GCATAAATCACCGCCAGAATTAAAGTTAAAATCAAAAATATCAACGCCGTACGCGTGCGTTTTCGAAAAACATAAGCTACCGCATTTTTAATCATTTTTCCTCCATATTTTTATTTTAAATTTTAATTATGAAGCCACTGTGAATTTTCCAAAATCCCTCTCAAATTATTTCCGAAAATCTCTCTCAAATTATGATAAAATGAAATTACGCGAGTGTCGTATAACGGCTATTATATTTCCTTCCCAAGGAAGAGACGAGGGTCCGACTCCCTCCACTCGCACCAGAGAAAATAAAAAATGAGAGCTTGCTCTCTATTTTTTGTTTTATTTGGGGTGAGGCCGAGGGAGATTTTCTCCCTCCACTCGCACCAGACCATAATAAGAAAGAGCATTCATGCTCTTTATTTTTATGGTCGCCTGTACGAGAAAGACTACGTAGTAGTCTTACTCGTACTATTTTTTTGTCCCACTTACTTGCAGAATCTGATGGTAATGTTGATGCCCTATTTCATCATCCCAAACTCGAATAACCTCACAGGATTCTGGTTGTAAATCTGTATCCTTAAATAGCTCCTGGATTGATTCTTTTGTATATTTTTTCCTCGCAAATTCATCGGATTCATCAAAGGTATGCAGAAAAAATTTTCCACCTTCTTTTATGTTAATTTTAATTGTTTTAATTAAGGACTCTGGGTTTTTAAGTTTTTGAATTACATAATTGGAATAGACAAGGTCATATGGTGCATTTGGCGATAAATAAACTTCGTTCAAATTTGTCCCAGTTATAATATCCACCCCATCACACTCCCAGCCCACTTTCTCCAACCCCCTAAGATTGGTCCCATCACCACATCCTAAATCTAAAGCCTTGCCGACTCTAGTAAAATACTTAGTTACAAAATCTTTTAATTCAGGGTTCATATTATATATTATACAAGAAAAAAGGGAGCCTCCTGCTCCCTTCCAGCTTTACGCTTCACATTCCACTACAGAAAATCCGTAACCTAGCGCCATCTGGATGCAGTTTTCATCATTGAAATGCATACAATAAATCCGCTTTCTCAAATCTTCCGGCACTACCATCGCCAAGTTTCCCACAAACAAATGCGCCCCGTTCGAATTCTTCACCGAAGTTACATCGATATAAGCTCGCGCAATCTGCACTCCTTTACTCAGAAGATAGTGTAAATTCTTAATCTCCTTCGTATCGCCCGAATAATATACCAGACCATCCTTTGTGGTAAAAATCAGACCGAAACTCATCAGCTCCGCACAATGCCAAGTTTTCACGTAACGTACTCCTGAAAAACTTTTGAATTTTTCATCATACTGCGTATCTTGCACTAAATCATACATCTCTTCTGTGCAACCAAAACCTTGCAAAATCTGCTCAATCGTTTTTACGTATTCATCATTATCCGGCAAAATAATTTTCAGCGGTCGATGCAATACAAGATACAAATAAGTCACCAAACTTCCCAGACTGCCGATATGATCCGAATGCGTATGCGTAATCATCAGGTTTACTGCCCTCACTCTGCCAAGCAAACTCTTTTGCTTCAGTTTCGCAAACACATCTTCTCCACAATCAATCAAGAATAACTGATCATCATCAATGAAATACGCTGCCGTATTCCCCTCCTTCACATTAAACGCCGAGCCTCTGCCCAAAAATTTTAGTTCCATATCCCCCTCCTTCGAATTTTCTAAAGTTTAAACTACTCGTAATCTTAACTTACGCTTATAGAGTATTGTAATCTAATCCGTCAAAAAGTCCACCCCTGTTTTCCGAGGTGGACTTAAAATCTTCAACCTTTAGGATTCTTGTCGATCAATTTTAATCAATTCCTTAATCTTCCCAGAATCTCTAATTTCTTTCATTCGCTTATCAAATTCCGTAAATGAAATTTTAATCGAAGTGTAATTCACTGTCGAATCGGTTTTTGCCACCAATTTCACGAAGTAATAACCATCTCCCGAACTTGAGACAAATTTGTCCGAAATTTCCCCCGTATTTAAACTCATCGCCTTTAGTGACCTGCCACCATCCACGTTCATCTTATCGACTAGACCGCCGGTTTCTTCATAAAGCACCTTGTCGCCCAGCTCTTCCGAAATTGTCTTCAAATCTTTTCCGGATTTGATCAAAGCTTCCACCTGCGCCGCAAGTTGCACCGCGTTCGTATCGATTGCCTGCGAAACTTTTTCCTTCACCAGTGACAGATAAATCATCCGGCGATATTCTTTCATCGTCAAACCAAAATTATCTTCCAAAATTTTCTTAAAACCTTCTTCACTACGTTCCACGCCACCAATTTTTCGATGCTCCAAAATTGTTTCATCCACCTCCTTATCCGTCACCGTCAAATCTTTTTCTTTCGCCAATTTCAGAGCCCAAGCATAATTTTCCGCCTCATCCAATGCTAAGCGCTTATAATGCTGCTCCATAAAATCATTATCTTTCGCATTATCTAATTTACCCTGTTGTTTTTCGATCGGCGTAATCGTACTATGATAAATCAAAAGGTAATCCGAATAACGTACATCCGCACCGTTTACATTAGCCACCGATACTGGCAAAAGTTGCGTCAAACGATATAGAATCGGATTCGTACTCTGCCATTTGTAAAGCATAAAATATCCCGCGCCCGAAGCTAAAACCACCGCCATCACCGACAAAATAATCGTCACCGTCACCACGCGATATTTCGCATATTGCATTGGGTACTTAAATTTACGCCCCTTTGATAATACCTCTTCGCGACGCTCCTCAACTTTTTCTAACTCCGTCTTGTTCTTGAATTCTTCAATCTTTTTCTGTTCACGCTTTTGCTTCATTTTCGCCACGATTGAAAGTCTCTTCTCTTTTACAGCGTCGGTTTCGTTTATCATTGTTTTATCCACTTCGTTTTCTAATTTAGCTTTGCTCATTTCCTATTTCTCATTAATTAGATTTTGTAAATCGTTATAAATTTTTTCCGAATTTTTTACCATCGATATCACCAAATCTCCCACCGCCGTCTGGATCACAATCGTGCCATACCCCATCAACCCCGCGCGAATTCCGTTCACACCATAAGAAATACTTTGAATCTTGTCTAATCCCAAATCTACCACTGATTTCTTAAACAAACCTCGTTGCGAAATTTGACGAATACGCTGATTGGTCACAATGTAAATCGAAAAATACCACAACATGTAAGAATATAAAAATCCTAAAACCCCCACCAAAATCAGTACCAAGAAAGTCTCAAAGATCATCATATTATTTGGCCAAAGTAAGGTTAATCCCACCCCGGTCATAATCATTAAAATTAAAAATATCACACCGGACTTCGCCGTCAAAAAATGGCGTCGGAACACAAACTGCACCTCTTCGCCTTCTCTCTGACCATCAAAAATCATTTTTCTCATACGTATTTGGTGACCCGGGCGGGAGTCGAACTCGCAACCTTCTCCTTAGGACGGAGCCGCTCTATCCATTGAGCTACCAGGCCATACCTAAATTATACCATATCTAGCTTCGCCACCTCGTTTCCCCACCAACTGTTATCCTCTCAAAACCTCCACCACCTTCGCCACCAAAAACGCCATCACATTAAAAATTACGATCGTCGCCCCGGTCGGCGTAGCCACGAAATACGAAAAGATAATTCCCATTACCATACAAAATACCGAAACCGCCACCGAAGTAAAAACCACCGCCTTAAAACTTTTCACCACCTGCATCGCCGTCACCGTCGGGAAAATAATTAAACTCGAAATCAGAAGCGCGCCCACCAGTCGCATTCCCAGCACTACCACCACCGCACATAAAATAGCAAAAATTGTATTTAATCGCTCGGTCTTCAGCCCAATCGATTTGGCAAAATTCTCATCAAATGTCATCGCGAAAATCTCATGATATTTCACGACAAAGAATAAAATCACCACGAGCGAAAAAATCACTCCTGCTACCACATCAAAATCATCTAGTGCCAGGATACTGCCGAATAAATAATTATTAATATCCGTATTCACTCCCTTTACCACCGAGATCACCAAAGTTCCCACCGCCAGCGCCCCCGCCGAAAGCATCGCAATCAAAGCATCCGCATCCACTTTACTCTTCTGATTCACCTGCAAAATCAAAATTGCCGCCAAAATCACTATCGGTAACGCAAATTGCAGTGGCATTACGCCAATCACCGTCGCAATCGCAAAGGCACCGAATCCCACATGTGAAAGCCCATCACCGATCATCGCCTTTCGCCTTAAGACCAAAGACACCCCAATCAGTCCTGCCGTCACCGCCAGTACCACCCCCACCACCAAAGCCTTCACCATAAATTGGTACTGCCACATTTCCAGAAACTTTTCCAAAATTCCGTTCATCGCCACCTCCTATTTCCCCTCACCTTCGCTATGTTCATGGCGATGAATTCTTTTCACATACTCTTCCGTAGTCTCCATCGTCGCCACCCCGTCCGCCAGTGCCAAAATTTTATTCCCCACCAAATTCTGATGATCAAGATCGTGCGTAATCATCACCACTGTGATTCCCTGCGCATTTAATTTCAAAAGTTCCGTATATAATTCCTTCTTCGATTTCGAATCCAAATTATTCCCTGGCTCATCCAAAATCAATAATTTCTTCGTCGCTACTACCGCCCGCGCCAACCAAATTTTCTGTTTTTGCCCACCCGAAAGTTCGGCGAAATGTTTCTTCAATAATTTCTTCATGCCAAATTTCGCGAGCGCCTCCCCACATTTTTCCTTATCACTCTTCGTATAGAAAATTCCCCGCTTTTGATTCAAAAGCCCACTTAATACAATCTCTTCCACTGTCGCCGGAAAATTTGCCATCGTCATTGTTTCCTGCGAAATGTAGCCAATCTCTTTGCGACTCATCCCGAGAAATTCCACACTTCCAGTACTTGGCTCGATTAAGCCTAAAATCGTCTTAATTAAAGTGGTTTTTCCTGCCCCATTACAGCCAACCAAGCAGATAAAATCTCCCGCCAAAATCTCAAAATTAATCTTCCGAAATACTGGTGTTTTCGCGTAATTTACGCTTAAATTCTTCACTGCAATGATTGGCTGTTTTTCCATAAAAATCCTATTTACTTAAAGCCGCAAGATTTCGCTTCATCAAATCTACGTAAGTCACACCCTTCGAAAAATCATCCGCCGTCACATTATGTGCCGAGTGTAGCTCCAAAACTTCTGCGCCCGTATCTTTACTTACGGTCTCTGCAATCTTGCCATTCGAAAGTTCAATCTTGTAAATTTTCTTCACTTTATCTTGCTTCACCTTATTAATCAAAAAACTAATTGTCTTCGCACTTGCCTCAGTTTGTTCTGAGCAGCCCGAAAAAGCCGCCGCATACTTTAAGCCAAATTCATCAGCAAAATAACGGAACGGAAAACGATCTGCCACCACGATTTCTGGGATTTTACCATCAATCGCTTGATGCAAATCCTTATCTACCTCTGCAATTTCTGCCACGTATTTTTCCGCATTGTCGTTAATTTTCGTCTCTTCAGCCGCATCAATTTCGGAAGCCACTTCTGCGATTTTCTTCACGATTTCCATCGCCTTTTTTGGACTCGTCCAGACATGCTCATCAATTTCTGGACCTTCCTCTTCCTCGTCGTGATCATGCTTATGCTCATGCGATTCGTGGTCGTGGTCATGTTTGTGATCGTGGTCGTGATCGTGGTCATGATCATGGTCGTGATCATGCTCATGCTCATGTTCATTCTCATCTTCCATTCCTTCCACGATTTCTTCTTCCACCGTCGACACTAAATCTACCAGCTTCACTACATGGGTCTTTTTCGTATCTACGTCCTTCAAAATTTTCTTCACCCAAGTGTCGGAATCTCCCCCCACATAGACAAACATATCCGCATTTTTAATATCGATAATATCCTGCGGTGTTGGCTCATAGGTATGGGTTTCCGCTCCCGGCTTCACCAACATTTTTGTACTGATATTCGTATTTTTTGTCACCGCCCTGGCAAAATCATATCCCGGAAAACTGGTCGACACTACTGAATACTTTTTTTGTTCAAATTTTTCTCGGTTTAATACCAAGAAAGCCAATAATCCCACCACCAAAACTAGGCCAAAAATCGCCCATAACTTTTTCAAATTTTTCATTTTTACTCCTTATTCTACTATTAAAATTCTGAGTAAAAAATTTAATTAATCAAACAATTTCCTCGCGAAATTTCATTCACTCCACGTTTATCTAAAAGTCTCAAATGAAAAATTCGAAACAAACATCGTGCACAAATCGAAAATCTCAGCAAACCACTGAAAATGCGGGAAGCTTCTTTTTGACTCCCGCATTCCACCGCATGTCCGCAAATTCGACAATGGTGCATTTTAGCCTCTTGGTGGTTCGCCTTCCGGCTCGTTTAGTAGTTTCTTTGACTTAATTTCGTAGCGCTTACCATTAATTGGTGAAACATAATAATCTTCATTCAAAAGATTCACAAACATCGTCAAATCCTTATCATCCATCATGATAATCGCGCCGTCATCATCGGTCATCAGTTCTAACTTCATTTCATCGGCATAATCTACTAGTTGCTCTTGCGACATTTGCTCCTCGATATCCATATCTTGTAGCTTCTTCACTAGTGGTTTCTTATCCATCAAAAGCGCATTCAAGGTCAAGCCTTCCGCGAAAGAAAGTTTATATTTTTCTTCAATCTCTTTTGCCTTTGCCTCGGCTAGCATCTGTGACTTAAAGTCATATTGAAAAAGATTTTCAAACTTCGTCTGATTAAAAATCACCACCGATCCATCGACAAAGGCCACTTGATTATCGTCAGGCATCTTCAAGGCCACCTCTGCAGAAAATGGCTCAAAACTTTCACCGTTCAATTCCCAGGAAGTCTTCGCGTTTAAGGCCGAAGCTGCTGAAATTCCTTTCGCAATATAAAAAACCTTCGTTCCATCATCACCACCTGGATAAGAAAACTTCGCGATAATTCCCTTCATCTTCTTAAATTGGTGTTCATTATCCGTGAAATAGTCGATATCCTTATATTCTTTTTCGATCAAATTCAGTAGACTTTCCGCGCGAATTACTTTCGAAAGATCTGTGCGATAAATCACTTTATCTTCACCATCTGATTTTTCATATTCACGGCATTCCAGACCTTTTTCCGCGCCCGAAATCACATAAGCAATCGCCTCCCCCATAAACATCTGCTTCACTGAATTAGTCAATTTTTCAGAATAACGAATCTTAAATGGCGTGTAGTTTTTGTTGAACAAAAATAGTTCACACGACACATTATTTTTTACTTCATCAAGCTCATTTGCCCACAAAAATACATCAAAATCATTCAATTTTCGAATTTCAGAGTTCGTAATTTCAGTCTTTTCGGAATCCATATCACCTCACTATTTTTCTATTAGTTTAGCACACTTTTACTTCGCTGTTTCGCCGTAAGTATCTTTTATCACCAAATCCGGCAGAATATTTAGGTCCAGCATCAAAACTTCAATGCGGTTGCGTATTTCTTCGGCCTCTGATTCATTTTCCAAAACCGCCTCGAACTTAATATACGATTTTCGACCATGCTCAATCTGATCAAGATAAATCGTAATTCCGTTCTCTAGTACCACTTCTTGACGTGTTCTCGAAACTTCTGATTGAATAATCAGCCCCATCTGCAATAAAATATTCGCCGCTTCTGCGTAACTTGAAACCAAAGTTTCGTGCACCAAATCAATTTTCGATTTTTCGAGATGCCTCTTACAAATCAGGCTGTAACGCGCTGGGCGATCCACTGCCTTCACGTCCATCCTTAGAATCATTCTGGCAAAATTATTGTGTTCTTCGTAATTTCGTGGCACAAAAATTCGCGAGTGTTGCCAGTACATTGGATCAAAATCATAACCCAAATTCATCAAGCGATTTTCTAACTTATCGACGTCCTTAACTTCTGCTTTAACAATAATTTTTTTCATTCTTCACTCGTTTCCACCGTTAAAATTTCTAGCCCCGGGAAGTTTGTATTTTCTCGTGCCTTGTTCGCCCACTCATCAGCTAGCTCATTCTCTGCCGTACCATTATGGCCACGCACCCAGACCAATTTCGCGTTTGCTTCCCTGTAAGCTTTGAACACTTTTTTTACTAAACCTAAATTTTTAATTGGGCCGCTCTTCTTTTTCCAACCGTTCTTTTCCCAACCTGGCGCCCATTTTGTCAGCACGTTAACCCAAAATTCTGAATCCGTCCAAATTTCCGCTTCCTCACCCGCTAATACCTTAAGAGCTTCCAGAATTGCCGAACCTTCCATTCGAATATTTGTCGTCAGATCTTCTCGCCCCATCGCTACCGGTTTTTTGTCTTCAATTACAGAAAATCCCCCCGGCCCCGGATTCGGTGACGCACTTCCATCTGTCCATAATTTTCTCATTTTGCCTCTATTTCTGAATTTGCGACACCAATTGGTAAATCGGCATGAGCACACCGGCAATAATTACTGCCACCATCAAAGCCATAATCACCAACATAATTGGTTCAATCAATGTCGAAATTGTATTAATTTGCTGATCTAATTCGTCTTCGTAGACGTTCGCTGCCTTACCCAGCATTTCATCAATTTTACCAGATTCTTCACCAATTGCCGCCATTTGCGGAAGTAATGGCAAAATATAATCTAGTTCCTTCAGGGACGCCGACAGTGTTTTACCCTGCTTCACTTTTTCCGAAACTTCCTTAATTTCTTCTTCCATAATCAAGTTATTGATTGCTTCGGCTGAAATCGCCAAAGTATCCTGAATCGACACGCCTGTCGAAAGCAAGTTTTCCGCCGTACGCGCGAAACGTCCATTATATAGACGCCAAAACATCGATTTAAAAACCGGAATATTTAATTTAATCCTCGCTAAAATATGTCGCCCACTATCCGTACGTACGAACTGGAATACAAAATAAATAATCAGACCCAGCACGATTGTCACCAACCACCACATATTCACCAAGAAATTCGTCTGTTCCACTAGTAACTTCGTAATCAGTGGCAAATCCTTCCCCAGGTCATGATAAAGTTGTTGCACTTGAGGTACCACTGCAATCACCATGAAAACCAACACCGCAATAATCACCGCGAGCACAATCGCCGGATAGGTCAAAGAGTTTTTAATTCTCATCACCATCGCATGGTCTTTTTCTTGCTGGTCGGCTAGTCGTCTCAGAGATTTATCCAGTGTACCAGAAGATTCACCGGCTTTTAAAAGCGCCAAATAAATTCGATTAAATACGTCTGGGAATTTAGCACAAGCCTGCGTCAAACTTTTACCCGCTTCCACGTCCGCCAAAATTGATTCCGTAATCCGGCGCATTGGCTTACTTTCTGTCTGCTCGATCAAAACTCTTAGAGAGTTCGAAAGCGGCAAGCCCGCCCCAATCAAAGTCGAAAACTGTCTCGTGAAGACAATTTTATCTTTCGTCGTAACTTTATTTTTGAATTTATCAAAAAAACTGTCACCCGAAGTATCTTCCGTCACTGTATCTGGCGTATAACCACGCTCAATCAAAAGCTTTCCTGCCGCGCGCTCATTCTCCGCTTGGATTACGCCTTTTACAATCGCACCCGACTTACTATCACGGGCCTTATAAATATATCGGTTCATTAGGCGCCTTTCACAATCCTTTCAAATTCACGTACGTCCACGGCATATTCTCTTGCACTATCATAAGTCACCGTTCCCTGTTGGACTAATTTCGCCAAAGTGCGATCCATGGTCTGCATCCCTTCAGATGCCCCGGTTTGAATTGCCGTATCCAGTTGGTGAGTTTTACCTTCACGAATAATTGAACGAATTGCTGTGTTTGCCACCATAATTTCTGCCGCACAAACACGGCCACCACCAATCGCTGGCACTAGACGCTGTGAACAAACCGCCATCAAAATCCCCGCCAGCTGTGAACGAATTTGTGGTTGTTGCTCTGCTGGGAACACGTCAATCATACGGTCCACCGACTGTGCCGCTGAGTTGGTATGTAAAGTCGCGAACACTAAGTGACCAGTTTCCGCAATCGTAATTGCCGCACTAATTGTCTCGAGGTCGCGCATCTCACCGAGTAGCACCACGTCTGGGTCTTCGCGTAGAGCCGACTTCAAAGCTCGACTAAACGAATAGGTGTCATAATGCACTTCACGTTGTGCCACCAAACTTCGCTTCGATTTATGTGTAAATTCGATCGGGTCTTCAATTGTCAAAATATGCACCGATTTTTCACTATTAATCTTATTGATAATTGCCGCCAGTGTGGTCGATTTACCAGAACCGGTCGGCCCCGTCACCAAAACCAAACCACGTGGATAATCTGCAAAACCTGAAATCACCTGTGGCATACCCAATTCTTCAATCGTTGGCATCTTGGTCGGAATCAAACGAAATGCCGCCGCGAGATGCCCTTTTTCATTAAAAGCGTTCACACGAAAACGCGCAATCTCTCCAAAAGCAAATGAATAATCAAATTCCTTATCTTTCGCCAAAGTTTCACGTTGCATCGAGTCCAAAGTCGAGAAAATCAAGGTGTCGACAATCTCCGTCGTCAAAATCGGCGTATTTGGGATTGGCACCAGTGAACCATCAATACGTAAAATTGGTGGCAACCCCACCTGAATATGCAAATCTGAAGCCCCGTGCTTAATACAAGCCTCTAATAATGTTTCAATTTTCACCGAAGTTGGCACGGCAGTTGGTGATGAAGCGGCTGCGGCGGCCTGTGCTGCGGCTGCTGAACGTACGCTCGTCTGTGCTTGATTTTCTTGCATATTTACCTCTTATCTTTATTTTACCATAAACTTTTTTATCTTCACTACGCCAAATCTGATGCTACGCGGTTCACCTCACTTACGGTCGTCACCCCAGTTAGCGCCTTTAACATTCCGTCTTGTCGCATCGTCAAAGTCCCTTTTTCTTTCGCGAGCTGCATAATTTCCGAAGATGTCGCACGCTTTACAATTAATTTCTGAATATCATCATCAATCTCAATTGTTTCATAAAGACCCGCACGCCCCTTATATCCACCCGGTGTTTCCCTTTCATCAATTCCCCTCATCATCGAGTAGCCGTTCTGATTCACTACTGGAAGCCCTGGATAACCCAAATCTTCCGACACCATCGCCACTTGTTCTTGGCTTTGTGGCAATAATTTCGCCACCAAATCATTAATTTGTTTGGTTTCCATTTCTGTCGAATGCACCACTTCTCGTTTCGGCGCCACTCGCCTCACCAAACGCTGGCCGATTACTGTATTCAAAGTTGAAGCCAAAAGAAATGGCTCAATCCCCATATCCAGAAGCCTTGGCAAAATACCTGCCGCCGAGTTGGTGTGCAAAGTCGAAAATACCAAATGTCCCGTGAGTGATGCCTGCACGGCTAGGTTTGCCGTCTCCGCATCACGAATTTCCCCCACCATCACTACATCTGGGTCTTGACGCAAAATACTACGCAGGCCTGCCGCAAAAGTTAAACCCGCATCCACATTCACCTGAATTTGGTTCACCCCGTCCATCTTATATTCGACCGGATCTTCCAGGGTCACGATGTTAATTTTGTCCGATTTAATTCTTTTAATCAAAGCATACAGCGTGGTCGACTTACCAGAGCCGGTCGGACCAGAAGTTAAAATCATTCCATTCGGGCGTTCGATTCCCCGCTGCACCATCGCCAATGCATGCCCGGTCATCCCCATTTGTTCAATATCGAGCGTCGTACCACTTTTATCCAAAATACGAATCACCACCTGTTCACCCCAAATCACTGGCGAAACCGCGATACGTAAATCAATTTCCGTGCCTTCCACCGACACCGTAAACTGACCGTCTTGTGGCACGCGGTGTTCATCAATTTTCAAGTTCGCTAAAATCTTAATTCTTGAAACTAAAGCTGGTTCAATCGATTTCGGCAGTTCCATCACCTTACGAAGCACACCGTCGATGCGACAACGTACTACTAATGCCGCCTCTAGTGGTTCGATATGAATATCCGAAGCCTTGGTCTTCGTCGCATAATCCAAAATTGTAGTGAGTGCTTTCGAAATCGGCGAATCCTGCGTAATGGTTTTTACGCTCGAAGAATTCACATCTTCCTCGTCGCTACTTTTAACCGCTTTTTCTACCGCGCGAAAATCACCCTGATACTGAGCAATCGCACTTTTAATCCCCGCTTCGCTGGCCACCATACCGCGAATTTGCTTCTGAGTCAAAGTCGAAAGATAATCAATCTGCTGCACGTTTGACACATCCAGCATCGCCACATACAGAACCCCGTTTTTCTCCCCCAGCGGCACCACCATTAATCTCGAAACCACATCATAAGGCAGTAAAGTCAAAATCTCACGGTCCATTTTCACGTTATGCAGACTCACATACGGCACATTCATAATTACCGCCGTAGCATGCGAAATTGTTTCTGCATCGCAAATTTTTTGCGCTACCAAATTCGCTAGTAGTGGCTGCTTACGTTTTTCTGCCTCTTCTACTACTCTTTTTACATCCGACTCAAAAACCAACCCTTCTTTAATCAAGAGCTGAATTACTTTTTCTTGCGAGTCATGTGTAAACAAAATCTTTTCCTTTAATTTTCTTTCTTAGTTTCCGAAGTTTTATCTTCTTCGGCTTCTTCTTTTTTCTTTTCTGCGTCTTTCTCTTTCTTTTCTTCTTCCGCTGCCGTTTCTGGTGTTGCACGACCACAAGCCACTAACTCAGCGCGGTCCAAAATTCCGTTACGGTCCACGTCTTCACAACTACCCACGTAAACTTCCACTGTTGGATTAATCGCATCCACATTGAAGACTTCCGGGTCAGGACTCGTCAAATCTGCCGTAATTTTACCAATCGTCTTATGTTTCAAATAACGTGTATCTGGATCGCCCAGCAAGAAACTACAAGCGATAAATGTTAGTAAGACCCCCACGCTGGCTACAAAAGTTACCGTGAAGATGTCTGAACGTCTCATTTCTCGTCCTCCTTTTCCTGCTTTTTCTTTTCTTCTTCCGCCTGCTTCTTGGCTTTTTCTTCTGCCTTCTTCTTTGCTGCCGCGTCTGCCTTATCTTTCGACTCTTGCGTACGAGCCTTACCTGAAGCATAAACTGTCGAATCTTTTTCACGCACCGCCGCACCCTTTGTGTAATAAGCCGCGCCTTGAGCCGTTAATTCAAGTCTCGAAGATTTGGTGGTTAAATTCGAACTCCATTTAATCTGAGCACTTTCAATATTGAACGAACGAATGGATTTTTCCAAATTCGATAACACTTTCATCGTATCTTTTTCGTCTTTCTTTACCGAAATCGAAACTGGAATCGTTGAGACACCGACAATTCCACTATTCTTATAAGAATTTCCTGGCGATAATTGTTCTGGTTCAAATCCTGACAAAAGAAAAATCTGGTTAATTGAAGCTAAAAGTGCCTCATCATTTTTCTGCGCTGGCAACGCATCCGGACTTACCCTTAGAGCCGAACACATCTTAATCATATTGAGATTATAGGCTTTTTCGTTATCGGTTTTTGAATTCAAATACAGCTTCGAATAATCGATACGATTTTTGTTTTCATCAAAACAGCTCTTCTGGCCGTCTCTCGCAATCGATTCCAAATTCGTGTTATTTGCCATCGTCACCAAAGCGTTGTAGCGTAAAGTATTAGCCAACTTCGAAACGTCCACCTTATTTGGGTCACATTTCGCCAGTTCTTTGTCGTTATATTTACCATCCTTATCCGTATCCTCACAAATACCGACATTCTTAATCGTCTGGTAATAATTATTGATTGAAGTATCTCGCGCCGCAATTACTTTGCCATTAAAACTCATATATTTAATAAAGTAAACTGAAAGCACCAAACAAACCCCGAAACAGACCGAAGCTGCCAAAACAATCAAGGTAATTTGTTGCCTAATTTTATTAATTCGTACGCGTTTTGTTAAAATTAATTCACTCATTTTTTACCTTCTTTAATTGTTTGTTCCTGCTGAAGTTTTTTGCCCCGCACATTCCGCATCGTCTTTTGCACAATCCTTGGCTGGTGCTGCGAACATGCCTTCCACTTGGAGATAAGAATCGGTTACGTTTTGGCCTGAAGGACCGAATGTCAAAATGTGCTTATTAGTAAACTTGAAAAGTTCTGGATCCACATTAATAATTGTCGAGAAGCGCAAAACTAGATTAGAACTTGAGTCACGACCGTTCGAAGAATCCGTCACACGAATACCTTTTGGTACCATTATGCATTTATTTTCCGCTGACCATTTCACACTATCACCGTTCTTTTCGCCTTTATAAGTAATACAGCTACTTTCAAAGTGCGGCACGCTCGAAATTTTACCGTCCAATCCCATCGAAGGTGTATAGATGTAATTTTTCACATTCTTAATTTTTTGCGTGCGAGTCTTCACACCATTCACTTCTGATTCCGAAACCTCCGCATTGGTATCAAGTGTATCTTGGATTCCGTCATCCGCCGTACGCATTTTTTCGTGCTTATACCAAAGATCAAATAGTGGGCTACGCCAAATCTTTTCGTCTGGAATAATTGTCTGAATATCCGTCTTGACCACATCACCATTATTTTCTACGCTGCCACTCTTTTCCGTATTTTCCACATGTTCGACGTCATCTGAAACATTTGATTTAGCTTTTACTTTGCCAAAATCACTCTTTAAGTTTGTGTTCGAAACATTCGAATTATTATTTGACTGAGTCAAAGCTGATTTCTTTTGATGATCATTGCGTGTTGGGTCACAATCTGTTAAACCACGCTTCCAAATCGCATAAGTATTGCCGTTATCCGTCAAAATATTTCCAGCTGAATCGGTTTCCTCAATACAACGTGACGGAATCAAATTTCCCTGTGCATCCACATAGCGTCCATAATCATATTTCATCAAATTCACTGATTTCTTAAATGATTCCAGTACGCGGTAATCGATATATGGTTCTTCCCCCGCATTCGCCTGGGCGTCAAAATTTATCGTCGAAGTCGAAAGATTCACATTCAAATCTGAAATTTTAATCGTGTCTTTATTGGTTGGAAAAAGATTTTTTAGCACTGGGAAAACTCGCGACAATACTGAACGATTATCGTTGATCGATTTCAATTTGGCTAATTGATCTTGGATATTTAAGAAATCTGGTAATTCTGAATATTGATTAATTGTATTCGAAAGATTCTCGATGTGCTTTCCCTGACTTGCAATTGTCAAATCCTGGGCACCCTTAAAAATCGCCAAAAACGCCGTAAATACCGATGAAGCAATAATCACTACCACACAACCAAACACAATCATGTTGCGCAGCTTCATTAGCTTCAGCATATCCGTCTTGATATCTGGCACCAAGTTAATTTCATATTTACCAGTTTGCCCCGTCATCATTTCATTATCGGTTTCACCAGTAAAAATACTTTTAATGACATCAGGAATATCAGAAAGATGCATGGTTTTAAAATCGATTTTTTTCATTAGTCATTGCTCCTTTCTGCCAGACCGATCGCCACTCCGAATTCTGAGGCTACTGGAAGTAGTAATTTTTGTTGCTGCTCATTGACACGTACATATTGCCATGGGTTACCCTGAATCGTCGAAATACCCGTCTTCGCTTCAATATATTCTGCCATAAGAGGAATAATTCCTGCATATCCCGAAAGAATAATTCCGCCAAATTGCGCGCCCGTGTATTTATTCTGGAAGAAACGTACCGACTTGATTAGTTCCATCGTGAAGCCCTCCAAATTACTTGAAAGAGTTTGGTAAATTTTCCCCTCAAACTGATCCTGCAAAAGTCCATACTGCAAAATAAACTGTTTTGCCTGTGCTTCCGAAATCGAAAGTCCATTCGCTACGGTTTTAATAAAGGCAGAAAGTCCACCTGGAATCGAGCGTACCAACCTTGGCGCACCGAGATACATTACTACTAAATCTGTGGAATTTTCCCCGAAATCGATAATCATCCGCGCATCTTCCACCCCAATCTGCGCCAAAGCTCTCACCATCGCAATTGGTTCTGGTTCCTGCGCAATCACATTTAAGCCCAACATTTCGATATCTTCGAGTCTTTCTTCTGCGTAGGCGCGATCTGTAGATGAAATCAAAATTTCCGCCTTCGTATTATCGTTAGGCGATACTCCAAGCACCGCAAAATCAATCTTCGCATCATCCACTGCCATCGGAATATACTGGTCAGCTTCGTACTTTACGGTTTTCGCTAATTCTTTCTCTGGCGCATTTGGCACCTCAATAATTGCTGTGTAAGTTTTGCGCGCCGGCAAGCCAATTGCGATATTTTTGGTGGTAATACCTGCCTGCTTTTTGGCACCCAAAATTGTTTCGGCCAGTTTCCTACGACCCTGTTCCGAATCATCCATCGTAATTTTTTTATCCACCGGCACATAGGCAAACTTTTCCAACGCCCAACCCTTCTCAACATCGCCCGATAATTGAATCATGCGAATTGAGTTGGTTCCAATATCCAATGCGAAGAAATCGCCCACACCACGTAATAGACTCATATAGCCTTATTATAACATAAGCGAAATAGAAATCTTTAATTTTTCTTACAGGATTTCAATCGACTTTTTACTTTTCAAGAAACTAATTTCCTGCACCACCAAATCTTTATATTCACCCTCTGATTGAATGAAAATTCTCTGTTTTTCCTCAAAATGAATCGTCTTTTCTTTTAATTTCCTACCCGGAATCCCACTAAACATCGCCTGCAGCATAAAAAACACCATGGCAAAAAAGTTATTCAAGCGTTGTTCCGTATAGAGAAAAGTTTCTCCTAGATAATATCCTCCACCCTTCATTAATCTCGCCACATTTTTTCCGTTCACTACCAGAATGTCCGAATATTTTTGACCATCAATCGTAATGTAGTCTTTCTTACGATTCACAAAAAACCACATCAAAAGTGTCTTCAAGGAAAAGATTAAATTAAATTTCGATTTTCTCAATTTCCTACGCACTTTTTCATCATCAAAAATTTTTGTCGATTCCGCCATCATGCCAATCGTAAAATACGCCAAAGCGTAACGAAAATGCTTCCCATCTATTAAAGCTTCAATCGGATAAACCTGTTTACCCGAGTTACCTCTCAGTTCCTGAATAATATCATTAAAATTTCCGTACGGTATTACATAAAATTTTGCCGCCTTACCAGATTGCATAATTCCATTCACCCCGATTCCTGCCGTACCATCACCACCCGCCGTAAGCACCACGTCCCCATCCATGATTAATTTCGAAAGTCTTTCCGCATTTTCTTCCAGCGTCGGCGACTCTACATCAAAGCGCAAAAAAGTCATTCCCTTTTGCTGTAAGATAAACTCCCGCAGTGGTTTCACCACTTCTTTTTCCACCCGTTTATGGCCTGTACTCTTACAATTACAAACCAAAATCACTCGCGTCCTTACTCCAGCGAGTTCCTTTAGGCGAATCTTAATGTGTTCAAGATCGGCTTTTTTCGACATTTTAATTCCCGTTGCCGTAGATACCACCAGGCAAAAGGAAGTTCAAAATTCCCCACATCAAAGCATAAACCAAAAGTCCGATCACAATTTGCATTGCGCGATCTTTTGCTATTTTGATTTTTCCTGGATCATTTTGTGAAGTCATATAAAGAAAACCAACATAAGTAAAACCAGCCACTGCACCCACGCCAACCCCGTAAGTTAGAATATTCACTACGCTACCAATAATCGAAAAGAAAGCCTCTTCGCTGTCCGAAGTTCCACATTTAATAATCGCGGTTGGCACGCCACAATCTTCTCCCTCTGCGAATACTCTTGCTACCGGCAAAAAAGCCACCATCGACACGCAAAAAATCACGAGAACTGGTAGCAAATTTAATAATTTTTGACAAAAATTTTTCATTACTTTCATTATAGCGTATCTTGTGATTTTCGCACAGTTTCCCGTCCGAAAATCACCCGCTCCCCTATTTTAATGTAAATATTCGTGGAGTTTTTTCGTATCTTTGTGTTTACGAAGTTTCGACAACGCCTTCGCCTCAATCTGGCGAATACGCTCACGGGTTACCGAGAATTCCGCGCCCACTTCTTCCAAAGTATGTGGACGACCACCACCGATTCCAAAGCGTAGCTTCACTACTTTTTGCTCACGTTCTGAAAGACTAGAAAGAATTTCCGCAATCTGTTCTTTCAACATCTGCGCGGCTGCTGCATCTTCTGGTGACACGCGACCTTCATCTTCGATAAAATCACCAAGTACCGAGTCTTCGTCATCACCATCGCGACTTACCGTCGCATCAAGCGAAGCAATATCTTGCTTAATCTTCATCACGTAGTCGACTTTTTCTGGCTCCATGCCCATTTCTTTGGCAATTTCTTCCACCGACGGCTCACGGTTAAGTTCATTCGTTAACTTACGAGTTGCACGTAGCACCTTATTAATCGTTTCCACCATGTGCACTGGAATACGAATCGTTCTCGCTTGATCCGCGATTGCACGCGTAATCGCCTGGCGAATCCACCAAGTTGCATAAGTCGAAAATTTAAAACCCTTATCCGGATCAAACTTCTCTACCGCACGCAAAAGTCCCGTGTTTCCCTCTTGAATCAAATCCAAAAAGTCTAGACCTCGGCCCGAATAACGCTTCGCGATCGAAACTACTAGACGCATGTTGGCTTCCACCATTTTATCCTTGGCTTTTTTCTCACCCTTCACGATGCGATAAGCCAAATCTACTTCTTCCTCATTCGAAAGTAGTGGAATCTTACCAATCTCACGTAAATATAAACGCACCGAGTCATCGGCGAACTGATCGACGTTCTCTGCTGTAATCTCGAGATCTTCGTCCGTCAGGTCATCTTCCGAGACTAAATCGTCATATTCTGGCTCTGGCGCACCGTCCAAGCTAAAGGAGTTGAGGAGCTCTTCTTCCTCATTAATCTTGTTCTTATCTTTTTCCACGACATTTTTTCCCATTGCACCAATTTATATCACAAAAAATCAAACACGTCAAAATCTCTCCCTTGATTTTTTGCTTCTACCCCTTTCTTTATTTTTTAAATATTTTGCCAGCCTTAGTTAGTGCCATACGTGCATGAGTTAGGGCTATATTATACGGATTTCTCATTTCTCCTTTGACCTTCTTAAGGAAAAGGTACCTATTCGCATTCTTCTTTTCACTCTCTGGCACCGAAGCGATTTCCTCATTGGAATATTTTTCACCCACGTGCGAGCCAATATTTTCTAAGAAACCTTCTTTCACCTGATCGAGCATCTCCAATTCTTTCATGGCTTTTTGCCTTTCTTCTTCGCTGCTTCTCTTATCATCAATAATTTTTTGTAATTCATTTCTCGATGTATCTATACGATAAAGTCCAATACCAAATTCTTTTGCCACATTTCCGGTATAAACCGCACGTCCGACATCAAGTTTAATTTGATCCAAATCAAACTTTTTCTCAAAAACCTTCATCTTCTCAATCGATTCATTGTGTAACTTATTTCGCTCTTCGAAAGACGCAAAATCTGGATCATTAGCTTCCGGCTTTTTTAATGGCATTAAGAAGTTTCGATTATCCATCTCTTTGTAGCCATTCGCCGCCATTGCTCCACCGAGAGTCTTTAAGTTCTCTTGGAAGAATTTATCTTCTGCCTGTTTCAATACCTCTTTTTGCGTCACATTCAAAGCTTCGGTTTTAGCACCAGCTGTCTCCGCAGAACCCGCACCCTCAACTGATTTATTCACCTTTACCGTCGGTGCACTTCCTCCAGAAAAGAACATCGGTCCACCCACGCCACCAGTCCAAGAAAAAGTACTGGTCGGTTTTTTCTCTGAAGCTTTAGATTTATCAGTCGACTCTTCAGTTTTCTCTTCAGTCTGACTCTCAGTTTTATTTTCGATCTTTTCCTCGGTATTTTCCTCGGACTTATCTTCGGTTTTTCCCTCGATTTCTTTTTCAGTCTTTTCCTCAGCCTGCCCCTCAGTCTGTCTCTCAACCTTTTCTTCAGTCTCGGTCTTCGCCGCCACTTCGCCCGATTTTCCACCAAATAGCTGATAGACTCGCTCATCCATTTCCCGAGCCTTCTTTATTTCCTCTATCTTATCGGTACTATCGACTAAACGCTGCGAAAAACTTTCCATCAGCTTCATTTTTTCATCTCGTGGCAATTCTTTATCTTGACTAAGATTTCTCAAAGAATCTTTGCTCTCTTCGAGGTGACGATTTTGGATCTCCAGCTCTTTCTCACGCTCTGCCTCGTTCACCTCGTGATTTTCATAAATATTATAAAGCTTCGTCAATTTAGTTTCGACTAAATCCAGCGCCTGCTTCTTAGTTTTATAATCATCAAAACCAAGTTTCCCCTCCATTTTCATCTGCTCAATCATATCCCGACGATCCGCGATTTGATGCATCTTCATCTCAAAAATTTCCGCCCCAGTTTTTGGCTTTTCTGAATTTTTCTCTGCCTCAAAATTCTTCACCGGATTTTGCTCCGCTGTAAAGTTACTAGTTTTTTCTGCCCCACCCACTGGGGCGGCACTACCTAATTTATTTGGATTCATTGTTATTTTAGTCCCTCAAATTAGATTAAGTATAACGCTTATTCTAATCTTAATCAACCAGCCAGCCCCAAAAAACTAACACTTTAATTCAAAATTATTCCCCAAAATTTATCTATCCTAACCGTTCGATTTCCTTCAAAATTTCCGTCATTCGCTCTTCGTCTTCACAAGATTCAAGCTCTAAAATCAATTGTTTCTTTTTCTCTTTATTGCGTTCCACCTCGTAACGTTGACGCAGCTCCTGACTTAATTTCGAAAGTTCCGCCTCACTCTTTTTCGCAAATTTTTCTTCAAAAATCAGCGACAATTCTTCCAGTTTCACTTCATCCGTCGGAATTTCCAAATCAATTTCCGCTCCTGCTGTTCCACCATAAACCAAAATCGCAAGTAAATCATTTTCCAGCACCTTCAAAAGACTTGGTGCCACCGTCTCCTTCACTTCTTTCACCGGTTTCAATCGCACGGTTTCCACTTGCACCTTTTTCTCTTTCAGGTCCTCCACCGTCACTTCCAGTTTTCGTGCCACCATCTGCTCGTAATGTTTACGCTCCACCGGGTCCTGAATTTCCACAATCAATTTCATCGCCAAATCCGAATATTGCTTCTTC